>JAZQUF010000108.1:0-1696 GCA_045631165.1 Acutalibacteraceae bacterium | reverse complement strand
AATTTCATATTTGATGTAGTGATTCCCTATGGTACAAAAATTACCGAAAGCGAGCTTATTTATGAGCTAAATGAACGAATACATAAAATCAATGAAAACTTTTGCCTTGTTATAACTGTAGATAATTGTTATATTTAAGATCCAATTTGTAAAAGTGCACAAAATATATCTTGATAAACCTTTATAATTCTATGGGGATATTTATCCGAAATGACTTGAAAACTTTGTAGAATATTGTAAAATATAAGAGTATGTGATATACCGACTTTTGAAGTAAAAAAATCAGGGGGGTACATTATTTATGTCCATTTCATTAACCGAGTATCTTGATACAATTCCTCAGGGCCGTCTCGGCATTATCGCTATGAAAGGCTGCGAGGAAATCGCTAAAAGAGTAAGTGATCAGATTCTTGAATGTCGCGCTCAGTTTGAAAACGCATCACAAAGCAATCTTCACCTTAAGGGCTACCACAGAGATTCTTACATTATCAAAGCTAACTTCCCTCGCTTTGCAACAGGTGAAGGTAAAGCTGTAATTACAGAATCAATTAGAGGTTATGACCTTTTCATCATCACTGACTGCTTCAACTATAACGTAACTTACAAAATGTACAATCTTAAGGATTCTAACGGTGAACCTCTTCAGGTGCCCATGAGTCCCGATGATCACTTTGCTGATCTCAAGAGAGTTATCTCAGCTTGTGCAGGTAAGGCAAAGCGTATCACGGTTGTTATGCCTATGCTTTATGAGGGCAGACAGCACAGAAGAACAGCAAGAGAATCACTTGACTGTGCTCTTGCACTTCAGGAGCTTGAAAATATGGGTGTTAGCAACATCATTACTATTGATGCTCACGATCCCAGAGTTCAGAACTCAATCAGAATCGGTTTTGAAAGCGTTGCTCCGACATATCAGATGATTAAAGCGATTGCAAAGAGCCTCAATAATGAAATCAAGTTCTCCCCTGAAACTACTATGATGATCGCTCCCGACGAAGGCGCTATGGGCAGATGTGTATACTATGCTCAGGTTCTTGGTGTTGAGCTCGGTATGTTCTATAAGAGAAGAGATTATTCAACTGTTATTGACGGCAGAAATCCTATCGTTTCACATGAATTCCTTGGTGATAATGTTGAAGGTAAGGATGTTATCGTTGTTGACGATATGATTTCAAGCGGTGACTCAATGATCGACGTTTGTAAGCAGCTTAAGGCTCTTAAAGCAAAGAGAATTTTCGTGTTCTCATCATTCGGTCTCTTCACATCAGGTCTTGAACGTTTCGATGAAGCTTATGCTGAAGGCCTTTTTGATAAGATCTTTACAACAAACGTTATTTATCAGACACCTGAGCTTCTCACAAGAGATTGGTACTATTCAGTAGATATGTCAAAGTATCTTGCACTTATAATTGATACACTTAACCACGACAGATCTGTTAGTCCTTTCCTTAATCCTATTCAGAAGATTAACGATTATATCGAAAAGTACAATCTTAAATAAAAAAATCAGCCCACCGATTAATTCGGTGGGCATTTTTTTTATAATTATATTTCCTCGGTAACAGGTATAATACCACCGAAATCGGTCAACGGAAAATCTAAAGAAATAATTTCGCAGTTTTGCTTCGATATAAAGTCGAAAATTTCAGCATAATCTCTATGCTTGGAAGTCGGATCGTAGCCATGTCGTTCTGTG
>JAZQUF010000107.1:0-1992 GCA_045631165.1 Acutalibacteraceae bacterium | reverse complement strand
ATTATTAAAGGAAGTTGCTGATGCAATGCTCATTTCTCCTGAAATGAGGCACGCCGCAAAGGATATTAAGCAGTTTGTGGCTGACTATCATTTCTTAACTGACAATCAGATTCAGACTACTGATGACCTATCACAGAGTATTGAAGAAACAAAACTCAAAATTGCCGAGCTTGAAGAAAAACGAAACAAGGCAGATAACAAAAAACGCAGAGCAACTACTCCCAAAGATAAGGAGTGGTACAAAGCCCTGCGTAAGGAGATTACACAAGAAATTACGCCATTGAGAAAGAAACTAAAACAGGCGGAAGATATTCTTGATAAATCTCCGCATTTATATGAGCTCTTGCAAAAAGAGCATCAGGCAGAAATTAATAAAATACGAAAACTTGAACGCACCCGATGAGGTGCAATTTTTATTATGAAAGGATTAGATAATTATGGCTATTAAACCAAAATCAAAAGTATATCCCCGTGATATTGAAGAAAACAATCCCACAAAAGAAACCTTATACGACAAAGTACAGAAAGCCCGCACAGAATATGTGTGGGCTAATAAAATACCCATTGAGTATTTGAGACCCTTTGAAAATCACCCTTACAAGGTAATTGACAATGAGGAAATGCAAAACCTTATTGACAGCATCAACGAGCGTGGTATTCTTACTCCTCTTACTGTTCGTAAAATTTCCGGCACGGAATATGAAATCATTTCAGGACACAGAAGATTTTATGCGGCAAAGAAATTAGGCTTTGAAATGGTGCCCGCTTTCATTTATGAGCTCACCTATGAAGAGGCTGTTATTGCAATGGTTGATGCTAACCTGCAGAGAGAGCATGTTTTACCCTCGGAAAAAGCCCACGCATACAAGATGAAGCTTGACGCATTAAATCATCAAGGTAAAGCCTTTGGACAAGTTGGCCAAAAGCACAGCAGAGATTTAATGGCAGAGTCAGTCAATGAAAGTTCAAGACAGATACACCGCTATATTCGTCTTACAAATCTCATACCCGAACTCCTTGACCTTGTTGATGAAGGCAAGATAGCACTTACCCCTGCAGTAGAGCTTTCATATCTAAATGAAGTGGAACAGGCTGATTTGGTTGAGGAAATCCGTGTCTGTGATGCTACTCCAAACTTATCTCAGGCTCAAAGACTTCGTGCAATAAGCAGAGAAGAAGGTTTAACACCTGAGTATATTGGTGAAATATTAGCTGAGGAAAAAGCAAATCAGAAGCAAACAATAAAATTCTCAGTAGAGAAGTTAAAGACAGTTGCTCCGAAAGTAAAAGAAAGTGACCTTGAAAACTTTGTTATGAAAGCCTGTGAGCATTATTACAGATATCTTCAGCGACAGCGCAACAGGGATGCGAGGTGATGCGTATTGAAATATATCGGCATTCTTAAAGCATATATCCGTTATCTTGATAATGATATCCGAGGTGAATATAGCTTCAAGGTAAAAGGTCACGAGGTAGTTGCTACCTTTGCAGAAAAGCCTAACAATGACATTCTCCCTCGTCTTCGTGAAATATTACTCGGTGATTCGCACATTCGACAAAGTGATGCCCCTGATATTAAACTAAAGAAAAATATCAAGGAGGCGGTTTAATGTCAAAGCGAGTGTGCTGTCTGTACCGAGTATCAACAGGTAAGCAGGTTGATTATGACAGCAACAATGAAGCAGACACCCCGATGCAGAGAAAGGCTTGTCATAAGTTTGCAAGTGAAATGGGTTGGGATATTGTTCACGAAGAACAGGAAGATGGTGTTTCCGGTCATAAGGTGCGAGCTGAGAACCGTGATAAAATTCAAATTATAAAGGACCTTGCGAGAAAGAAAAAGTTTGATATCTTACTCGTATTTATGTTTGACCGTATCGGCAGAATTGCAGACGAAACTCCTTTTGTTGTTGAATGGTTTGTAAAAAATGGAATTGAGGTATGGAGCACACAAGAGGGCGAACAGAGATTTGATAATCACATTGATAAGCT
>JAZQUF010000106.1:0-3316 GCA_045631165.1 Acutalibacteraceae bacterium | reverse complement strand
CGCCCCTGAAAAGGGGAGATGTCGGCAAAGCCGACAGAGTGGTTATCCGAATTCATAATTCCTGATTGGTTTACACACCGCCGAAGCGACGGTTTCTTCTCCCGTATTCCTCTATGGCTCTGTCGAGGTCTGCCGGTGTGTAGTCAGGCCAGAGGACATCGTCGATATAAATTTCGGAATATGCCGACTGCCAGAGAAGATAGTTGGAAAGTCTGTATTCTCCGCTGGGTCTGATAATTAAATCAGGGTCGGGCTGACCTGCCGTATAGAGTCCACGGGAAATCATATCCTCATCTATATCTTCTATGCGGATACTGCCGTCTTTAACACCCTTGGCGATATCTTTGACAGCCCCCGTTATTTCGGCTCTTCCGCCGTAGTTTACGGCAACGTTTATATAAGTGGTATGCTTGTCGCTTGTGCGACTTTCAACGGTATCCATCATTTTGACGATATCCTTGGGCATACCCTCTCTTGAGCCGATAAATTTAATGCAGTAGCCTGCCTCTTCGTTTTCCTCGGCCCTTTGGAACATTTCGTCAAGATATTTACGAAGCAGATTCATAATGGCAGTGACTTCCATTTTACTGCGCTTCCAGTTTTCCGTAGAAAAGGCATAAAAGGTGACATACTTTATACCAATGTCGGTACAGTATTGACAGATCTCTCTGAAGACCTCTGCGCCTCTTTTATGACCCTCTGTTCTTTTAAGTCCCCTTTGCTTTGCCCAACGGCCGTTTCCGTCCATAATTATGGCAATATGCTCAGGTAATTTTTTCTGTATTTCTGACATAAATCTGTCTCCCGTAAGGTGATATAACTCACCCTAAAAAATGATTATACAGTGGTTGCTGTAAAAACAACCACTGTGCTCTGATATTTAGATTTCCATAATTTCCTTGGACTTTGCTGCTGCAAGGTCGTCGATTTCCTTAATAAAGTTATCAGTGATTTTCTGAACTTCCTTTTCGCCATCCTTGAGATCATCCTCTGTGATTTCTGAAGCCTTCTTCATTGCCTTGAGCTTATCAACGCAGTCACGACGGATTGAACGTACAGCTACCTTTGAGTTTTCGCCGATCTTCTGGATTTCCTTAGCGAGTTCCTTACGTCTGTCTTCTGTAAGAGGAGGGAATGTAAGTCTGATTACGCTACCGTCGTTCTGGGGGTTGATACCGATATCTGAAGTCTGGATAGCCTTTTCGATAGCCTTAAGCACTGACTTGTCCCAGGGCTGAATAACAAGAACTCTTGCTTCTGCAACTGAGATTGAGCCGAGCTGATTGATAGGTGTCGGTGTGCCATAGTAATCTACTGCGAGCTTATCAAGAATCTGAGGGTTAGCTCTGCCTGCACGGATTGCACCGTATTCTGTTACGAGGGCGTGAACTGTTTTGCCCATCTTTGTTTTTGCGGTTTCAAATACTGTCTTCATAATAAAATTCCTCTCTTATGTAATGAAATAATTTACTTTATCAATATCGCATTT
This sequence comes from Acutalibacteraceae bacterium, assembly GCA_045631165.1. Classification (GTDB taxonomy): domain Bacteria; phylum Bacillota; class Clostridia; order Oscillospirales; family Acutalibacteraceae; genus UBA6857. Next base: position 1,827 of record JAZQUF010000106.1, on the reverse strand, counting down.
CTGCGTTATTTATTATTTAACTGTTGTGCCGATTGTTTCGCCCTGTAAAGCTCTGACAATGTTCTTGGGATCGTTGAGATTGAAAACAAGAATCTCAATGCCGTTATCTCTGCAGAGTGAAGCTGCTGTTGAGTCCATAACCTTAAGGTCTTTAGCGAGAACCTCAGCATGAGTGAGTTCGTCATACTTCACTGCATCATCGAACTTATTGGGATCTTTGTCATATACACCGTCAACGTTGGTTGCCTTGAAGATAATCTCAGCTTCGATTTCAGCTGCTCTGAGGGCTGCTGTTGTGTCAGTTGAGAAGAAGGGTAAGCCTGTGCCGCAGCCGAAAATAACTACCTCACCCTTGTCGAGGCTTTCTACTGCTGCTCTCTTTGAGAATGTGTCAGCAACCTGAGGCATTGAGAAGGCTGAAAGCACTCTTGACTTAACACCGAGCTGTTCAAGTGTATCGCAAAGTGCGAGAGCATTGATGCAGGTTGCAAGCATACCCATCTGGTCAGCTCTGCTTCTGTCCATTTTGCCTGAGCTTCTGCCTCTCCAGAAATTACCGCCGCCGACAACGAGACCTACCTGTGTACCCATATCGACGCACTCTTTGATTACACTGCAGATTTCATTTGCAACATCAAAGTTGATACCTTTTCCTTCCTCACCTGCGAGAACCTCACCGCTGATTTTAAGAAGGATTCTTTTATATTTACTTGCCATAATTTTTACCTCCGAGTTTAAGTAAAAGCTATATATATTATATTACTAAATATCTGTCTTTCTGTAAAGACCTTTCAGCTTATTTCTTAAATTATTTTTATGCTTTCATATTCGTCGCTTGCACTTTCACAATCGAACTTAACCATATTAAGATTTGCAACATTTTCAGCAAAGAGACCCCATGCATAATCCTTGCAGATATTTCCGTAGCCTGCCTTGGTCTTTTCGATGGTAATATTATCTGCATTCTTGATATAGAAGCAGGCATTCTTGCTGTCTGTGATGCCGTAATCGATAGCAGGACGAAGGTCATAGATACCACAGTCCCACTTTGAAGTTTTATCGAGAGTCACCTGGACATTTTCAAAGGTTACATCCTTGATGGGGTTGTCCTTTGTGCCGTGAATAAGCACGCCGTTTTCACCCTTACAGATGATGTTGTTGAAACGGATATTCTTTATGCTGCCACATACTGTGTTTTCATCACGTCTGAAAGCTGTGATAGCAATAGGCTCTGCACTGCCCCACCAGTCAGGACAGAAGCGACGTGTCTCGATATAGATGTTGTTAAAGGATACATTCTCAACATTACCACCGTCACGGATCTGAATTGAGATACCTCTGTTTGACTTTGAAACAATACAGTCGCTGACAATAACATTTCTGAAGTTGCCTACACCCTCAGTACCGATTTTAAGAGCTGCGGAGGTTGAAGTGAGAGTACAACCGCTGATGATAATGTTTTCCGTAGGGCCGTATTCACTGTTACCCTTACTTGCCTTAAGACAGATACAGTCGTCAGCACATACTACGTGACAGCCATGGATTCTTACATTACTGCAGTGGTCGGGGTCGATACCGTCGCTGTTGGCAACATCAATGGGGTTAAGAATTCGGATATTTGAAATGAGTACATCGTCACAGCCTGCGGGATGAAGAGTCCAGAAGGGAGCGTCCTTGATGGTTACATCCTTGACTGTAATGTGATTTGAGTTTTCGATGTAGATAACTGTTGGTCTGGGATAGAAATTGCCTGTCACATAGTACTGACTCTTTCTCTCAACAAAGGCATAGCAGTTACCGCTGATAACACCCTCACCGCTGATAGTT
>JAZQUF010000105.1:0-11686 GCA_045631165.1 Acutalibacteraceae bacterium | reverse complement strand
AATTACAGATAACAAAATGCACAACGCAAAAACAGCAACACTAATTTTTAGTGTGTTTTTATACAGTTTCATCCATCTTCACCTCACCCAAAATATTCTTGCATTAAGCTGTCAAAGAGTGTTTGTGCTTCATCGAGGGCTTTTTGCACAGCAACTTTTGATTTGTCGACTTGTTCGACAAAAGATTCAAACTCAATTTGGCGTTCAAGAGAGCTGGGAAGCAAAATAGTCATCTGCTTCAAATGAGAGGGACCAAAGTGCATTTGAGCAATACCACGCATTTCACTACTTACTTGACGCTTAAAATAATCTGTCTTTAAGAACTCTCTAAAATAACCAAGAGTCAAATATTGCTTGTTAGGTTTGAATCTGATAATACCAGTATTCAAACAGTATTTTTTATCAACATCAACCACAACAACCTTTTTATCAAACTTGTCAGGGGCAATAGCAGATGAAACAACTAAAATATCATCCTTGTCACACATAAAATGAGCATATTTACCTGACGATAGTTCACTAGATATATGGCGATCACTCTTATAACCGAAAGAAATTTCATTATCGTTTATGTTTGAACCTGTCAACAGAATTGTTCCTTCGCTTGTAAAATCAACAGAACGAACCCCGGGTCCCTCTTGAAACCATACATAATCTGTCAAAAGAACTTGTTTTCCAGTTTCTCCAAACATCTCGACAAATCGGGCTTTGACGAGGTCATCAAGCTGTTGGAGTTGTTGTTTGCGAGAATTTATAATTTCACTGATTTTATCCAAAATACAAGCAATATTGCGTTGTTGCTCTACTGTTGGAACTGGAATATATAAGTCTTCTATATGATTAGCTTTAAGGTACTTTTGCGTTGACTGATTTTGTTTTTCAGCTAATGCTCTTTTAACATAATTGGATTTAAAATAATTAAGGAAATATCTTTTATCTACTTTACTTTCATCCAACCTAACTAAAAACATATTTTGACCGTAAAACGCTCCGTCATTCACAGTTACTTCTGTTGTTTCACCCAAAGTACCAATCATACTTATGAGTATGTCACCAACTAAAATAGGTCTGTTTTTTGAAATTTTTTCAAATGCTTCTTGTGAAATATAATTAACTTTAGAAAAATCTATTTTTCCGTTCTTTATATTTTTTGAAGTTATATACGGAATACCTTCTTCAATATACTCCGGTGTTTGTGGCATTATCCAAAAATCATCTTGCAAGATGTCTTTTACACAACTATTCATACATTCATCCCTACAAATCCGAATTTATTTAACTTAATCTAAGCCGAGCAGTCTTTCAAGCTCGTCCATCGCTGACCCGATTTCCATTTCAAGTTCACGCAGGTTTACCATAATCTCCCCAGTACTCGGATACTCGACAGGGACATACTCTGTCTTTTTGTACTTATTTATTGAAAGGTCATAATCGTTAGACTTTATCTCGCTGACCGGTACAAAAAATGACTTATCTGTCCTCTGTTTCTCGGCTTCCTTGTCACGGTTTCTGAAACGCTCAATAATATCAGGAATATCGTTGTCAGCTATGGGGCTACGCTTGTCGTCAAGGCTGAAGCCGTCGGCTGTCATATCATAAAACCACACATTATCTGTGCCGCCGTGTCCTGTCTTGGTGAAGATGAGAATACCTGTTGATACACCTGCATAGGGCTTGAAGACACCCGAAGGCATTGAGATAACAGCCTCAAGTCGGTTGTCTTCGATGATAGCCTTGCGGATAGCTTTGTGTGCAGTTGATGAGCCGAAGAGCACGCCGTCAGGTACGATGCAGGCACAGCGACCACTGACCTTAAGCATACGAAGCATAAGGGCAAGGAAAAGAAGCTCGGTCTTTTTAGTCTTGCAGATCTTCAGTATATCAGCGGATACAGTATCGGCGTCAAGGCTGCCCTTAAAAGGCGGATTGGCGAGAATAAGGCTGTATTTATTTTTATCGGGGTTCTGGTCAGAAAGGCTGTCACGGTACTCGATAATGGGGTTATCGATGCCGTGTGTCATCATATTCATGGCACCGATACGAAGCATAGTTCTGTCCATATCATAGCCGTTGAACATAGTGTTCATATAGTGGTCTTTCTTAGCAGCATTGAAGAAAATCTCGTTCTTGCGAGTTTCTTTCAGGTACTCACCTGCCGATACCAGAAAGCCTGAGGTGCCGCAAGCGGGGTCGCAGATAATATCATCAGCGGTGGGGTCCATAAGCTCAACCATCATACGGATAATATGACGAGGTGTGCGGAACTGACCGTTAAGACCAGACTGTGCAATTTTAGACAGCAGATACTCGTAGACATCACCACGGACATCGCTTGACTGCAAGCTGCTCATCATAGCATAGATTTCATCAAGAGCAGTGACAACCTTGTCGAGTACCAGCGGAGTCGGCAGTTTAAAGATAGCATCATCCATATACTTGGAGTAAGCACTGTTCTTATCTGAGTGAAGATTCTTTATAAAGGGGAAGACATTCTCCTGCACGACAGTATACATCTTGCTTGCAGGGAAATCGTGGAACACCGACCACTTGAGCTGCTGACCGTCAACCTGACGCTCACCGATAGTCACCTCACCATCAAAAATGCTCTTAAAAGGCAAGCCGAGAAGTGCACACTCTTTAGCTTTGAGATTATCCGAATCGTCAAGGTCACGGATAAACATAAGGTATGTTATCTGCTCGATAACGTCAAGGGGATTGACAAGACCTCCTGCTGCAAAGATATCCCAAAGAGAATCGATTTTATTTTTAAGTTCACCTGTAATCATATTATCCTCCACGTGTAAAAGCCACAAAAATAGTTATATTTCTACATATATATTCTACTCGAAATTTGCAGATTTGTAAAGGGCAAAGTGGATATTTAAGACTAAATGAGACTCATCAGCGACAATATTTGTACTATACCTATATACTGTTGAATCTTGTAAGTTGCGAGATTGAGAAACTTCTTGGTGAAAGCGAAGATGGCAAGAATTTAGGCTTTTGTAAGACTATTATCCGGGTCTTTGTTGTCAACAAGGGTAGCTGTGGCGTTATTCCAAATATAAAAAGACGACAGGATACTCTCCTATCGCCTAAAAATCAATATTATTCTCTTACTTAATTAAAGCATATCCCCAAGACTTGCCTAATCTTATCTTTTGGAGCTTGCCTTCATCTACCATTTTAGCAAGCATGCGGTTTGCTGTAGCGGAGGACACATCAAACATCTGACGAACATTGGCATTGGTAATGCAATCATTTTTATTAAAAAACTTCTCAATTTTGTATGAGCGTAAATCATTACCTGACATATTTTTGGTAACAACCGTAGTTTCAACCGCTTCTTCAAGAGCCTCTTTAATGGCAGACAACATAAATACAATAAACGCCGTAGACTCACCTTCAAAGTTAGATTTATTGATAGCTCTGTAGTACTCTTCCTGGCGGTCGTGGATTATCGATTCTATGGGAATCCAGGCAAACATCGGTTTCCATTGAGTCAACAACAAAGTATGCCATAAGCGACCAATTCTACCGTTACCATCAGCAAAAGGATGTATCAGCTCAAACTCATAATGAAATACACAACTTTTAATCAGCATATGAATATCGCTATTCTCTACCCACTCCAGAAGCTCATAAATAAGATCAGGCACGTAGGCTGGCAGTGTACCCATATGGAGTACTTTACCTTGTTTATCTACAACACCAACGGGGTCGGATCTGAAACAACCCGACTCTTCTACTAATTCTCTGGTCATAACACCATGAGCCGCCAACAAATCATCAATAGAGTAAGGATTGAGGTTATCCATCATTTCATATATCTCGTATGCATTCTTGACCTCTGCAATATCTTTTGGTGGTGCTATAATTCTTTTACCGTTAAGTACAGCGGTAACCTGTTCTAAGCTTAAAGTATTTTGCTCAATGGCCAATGAAGAATATATGGTGCGAATTCGGTTGGAGCGTCTGAGAGTAGGGTTAGTTGATAAGCCCTGTGTAGCATTGACTTGTCCGACCAATTCAGCAATCTGAGTAATCGCATCTAAAATTTCATTTGTTATTTCAAAGGGTGGTTTTTCGTTATGCATTATTTTCACCTCAACGCTATTATATCACTTCATCACTCATTTATCAATAGCAAATGAGCGATGAAATGAGTGATGAAAATATTTTTTATGATATTAGTTGTTGTTATTTTTGAACTATGATATAATAGTTTTCAAAGCAGAAACGCCTATTATAATTAACACTAAAACATAACAAATTATAATTTTCTTTATATTTAAAAAATCTTGATTTGTGATACCATTGGGATATTAACTAAAACACCTTATAAACAAAGAATTTTCCATACCGAAGCAAGACACGGCAAGGCTTTCGAAGGTCTTCTTAACAGATATTTCGGTTAATAAATCACCCGATTTAGAGGTATAAGAGTGGTAGAAATACCACTCTTTATTTTTTTGCCCTCATAAAAGAAGTGGTCAAAAAGTTGTCAACATCCTTTTTAGACTCCTTTAAAACATCAAAAGTGGTCAAAAGAAAAGTGGTCATCTTTGTATGATCATAATTCTGACTTTCTGAAAAAACATATTCACTAATTCTGTCTTTAACTAAGGCAAAGCAAAACACACATCTCCAACTCTGGAAAATGTGTGTTTATTTCAGTATTTATAGGCAAGTACTGCTTTTGAAGAATAAAAAAGCCCTCCTGCACTTTATATTTTCGTTTGTCTGATTATGTCCTTTAAACTTTCGGCACTCTTGTGTAAAGCTTTAACCTCTTCATCAGTTAAAGGCAACATAACTTTATTGCTTGCACCATTGCGACCAACAACTGTAAGAAGGCTCATACATACATCATCAATATCATATTCACCGTGAAGCATTGTTGAAACAGTCATTGTAGTATCAATACCACTGAGAAGACATTTACAGATGTGACAAACAGATAATGACACTGCATAGAATGTAGCGCCTTTTCTTTCAATGACTCTTGCGCCTGATTTTCTCATATATTCCTCAACCTCTTTGAGATCAAGGTCAGGAACAAGCAGGTCAGGTCTCTTGAATGATTTACTATACTCCATAACAGGTACATTTGAAATGTTGGCTGTTGACCAGGGAACAACAGATGAATCACCATGCTCACCCAGCACATATGCGTGCACATTCTGCTGACTGAGAGAGAAATATTCTGCAAGACGGCTTCTGAGTCTGGCAGTATCAAGAATAGTACCTGAGCCGATTATTCTTTCTTCAGGAATATTTGAGCACTTACAGAAAGTATAAGTAAGAATATCAACAGGATTGCTTACAATTATGTATGTAGCTTCAGGTGCATATTTGGTAATCTGAGGAATAATGCTCTTGAGAATATCAACATTTATCTGAGCAAGATCAAGACGTGTCTGACCCGGTTTTCTTGCAACACCGGATGTGATTATAACAATATCTGAATTCTTTGCATCAACATAACTGCCCGCATAAATAGAGCACGAGCCACAGAAAGGCGTACCCTGACGGATATCGAGAGCCTCCCCCATTGCTTTTTTCTCGTTGACATCGATCATTACAATTTCAGTTGCAATACCCGTTGCAGTAAGTGTGTATGCAATTGTTGAGCCGACACTGCCGGTGCCGATAATGGTAATCTTATTCATAAGCAAATCCTCTATCATATATTTACTTAATTATATACAGAAATTTACTTGCTTGTCAATATTTAGCACCGATTTAGATTGATTATCTTGAAAATATATGGTATAATTACTCAGAATTTTATTTTTAAAAAATAGAGTTGTCATCATTTCGTGATAAGCTATCATATCATAGAAAACTCATTAATTACGGCACTCATACCACGTAATACATTACGAAAAATGAATTGCTTCACGGCATAGCTGCTGCAATACCGCTAAGCGTACGAAACGGAAAAAGAACAACTTATTTTCAATGATTAAGGAGAGATAAATATGAAAATTACAGTTTGTATCGGTTCTTCGTGTCACATCAAGGGCTCGCGCCAGGTAGTAGAAGAACTCCAGCGTCTCATCAAAGAAAACAATCTCGGCGAAAAAGTAGAGCTTGGAGGAACCTTCTGTATGGGAAAATGTCAGCAGGGCGTCTGTGTTACAGCAAACGGGGAATTTTACTCGGTATCACCCGAAACAACAGAAGAATTTTTCAAAGTTGCAGTTCTTGAAAGGGTATAAAAATGATAATTCAGGTTTGTGTAGGCAGTTCATGCCATATCAAAGGCTCCCCGGAAATTGTTGAACTGCTTCAGAACGCAGTATCAGAATATCAGTTGGACGATGAAATAACGCTTGTCGGTAATTTTTGTATCGGAAAATGCAACCGCATAGGTGTAACTGTTCAGGTAGACGATGATATTCACACCGGAATAACTAAAGAAAACTTCAAAGAGTTTTTCAAGGAAAAGGTTTTAGATATTATAAACAAATAAAGGAGTTGACCAAGGTGTCAAACTGTCTTACTTTAAAAAAATCAAATTGCAAAAACTGTTATAAGTGCATCCGTCATTGTCCTGTTAAGGCTATCCGCTTTTCGGGTAATCAGGCACATATTATAGACAACGAGTGTATTCTTTGCGGTCAGTGTTTTGTTGTCTGCCCTCAGAATGCAAAACAGATTGTCGATGAAACAGAAAAAGTAAAAGTATTCATTCAGAGCGGTGAACCTGTTATCGTTTCTCTTGCTCCCTCTTTTATTGCAAACTATGACGGTGCCGGCATCGTTACCATGAGAAAAGCTCTTAAAAAGATGGGATTTTTTGATGTAGAAGAAACTGCAATAGGTGCAACAATAGTCAAGAATGAATACGAAAGAATTCTCGAAGAAGAGGAAAGAGATGTTGTTATCTCTTCTTGCTGTCATTCAATAAATCTTCTCATTCAGAAGCACTTTCCGTCCTGCCTTGAATATCTTGCCGATGTTATGTCGCCTATGCAGGCTCATTGCCTGGACATTAAAAAAAGATATCCGGATGCAAAAACTGTTTTTGTCGGCCCTTGCGTTGCGAAAAAGGATGAAGCAGATTATTACAAAGGTATTGTTGACGCTGTTCTCACCTTCGAAGAGCTTACCGAATGGATGAAGGAAGAAAGAATTGAACTTGAACCCGAAGCCGATTATAACGATTGTAGCCGTGCCCGCTTCTTCCCCACAACCGGCGGTGTACTTAAAACGATGAATGAAAACAGCAGCTATACTTATGTTGCAATTGACGGCATAGAGACTTGTATGGCTGTTCTCAAAGACATAGAAAAGGGTAAAATTCATAACTGCTTCGTTGAAATGTCATCCTGTACCGGAAGTTGTGTCGGCGGTCCTGTTATCGAAAAATATCATCACGACTCAAACATCAAGGATTATATAGAGGTTGCAACTTATGCAGGCACCAAGGATTTTGATGTAGTTCAGCCAAAATCATCAGAGCTTAAAAAGCTCCTCACATACATTGAGCCTAAGCTTCCGAAACCGTCGGAAATCGAAATCAGCAGCGCACTCCGTCAGATGGGCAAATTCAAGTCCTCCGACGAGCTTAATTGCGGCTCCTGCGGTTACAATACCTGCCGTGAAAAGGCAATTGCAATCTGTCAGGGCAAGGCTGAAATTTCAATGTGTCTTCCATTCCTTAAGGATAAAGCGGAAAGCTTTTCTGATACCATTGTTAAAAACACACCCAACGGCCTTATCGTTCTCAACGAAAGCCTTGAGGTACAGCAGATTAATGAAGCGGCGCGAAAGATTATGAATATACGCAGTGCTTCCGATATTCTGGGCGATCAGGTTATCCGCATACTTGATCCGACAGCATTTATGAATGTAATTACAACGGGCAGAGATATAAAGGATCAGCGTGTATATCTTGCCGAATATAAGCGCTATGTCGAGCAGTCTATTGTTTATGACAAGGAATCTCATCTCCTTGTAGGTATTATGCGCGATGTCACAGACGAAGAATACGAACGCGAAAGAAAAGAAAATATAAGTCGCAAAACTATCGAAGTTGCTGACAAGGTTGTTGATAAGCAGATGAGAATTGTTCAGGAAATTGCTTCACTGTTAGGCGAAACTGCTGCCGAAACAAAAATCGCACTTGCAAAGCTGAAGGAGTCGATAACTGATGAATGATTTATGTGCAGATATCGGATATAAAAGTATAAATCATTTTGGCGAAGAGCTTTGCGGTGACCACGTAGATATTGTCGAAGAAAGCGAGAATTCTTCTGTAATTGTTCTTGCTGACGGTCTCGGAAGCGGTGTTAAGGCAAGCATTCTTTCCACTCTTACATCAAAAATAATTTCAACTATGATGGCAGAGGGGTTACCTGTTGAAGAATGCGTTGCAACAATTGCTGCAACACTTCCTGTTTGTTCTGTAAGAGGCGTAGCATACTCAACCTTCACTATCATACATCTCAAAAATAACGAGACTGCTGAGATTATTCAGTATGATAATCCCCACGTAATTATCATCCGTGATGAAGTTAATTATGATTATCCGAAAACAGAAATGAACATCGGCGGTAAAAAGATTTTCAAATCTGTTATTAAGCTTCAGGAAAACGATATATTTGTTGCAATGAGTGACGGCTGTCCCCATGCCGGTATCGGCCTGATGTATAATTTCGGTTGGAAAAGGGAAGAAATAATTGATTTTATTGAAACTCTTGCCCCTGCAGGTAACACGGCAAAAACTCTTTCCACAATGTTGGTTGACGAATGTAATAAGCTTTATGGTTTCAAACCCGGTGACGATGCGACAGCCTGTGTTGTGAGAATAAGAAAAAGAGAACCTATGAATATACTTTTCGGACCGCCGTCAAACAGAGATGATGCTGAGCGCATGATGTCACTGTTCTTCTCAAAGGAAGGTAAGCATATTATCTGTGGCGGTACTACTTCATCTATTGCCGCAAAATATCTTGGCAAGGAATTAAGACCTACCCTCAGATTTGAGAAAAGCGATGTTCCTCCCATAGCTGAAATAGACGGCGTTGATCTTGTAACAGAGGGTGTTATTACCGTTAACAGAGTGCTTGAATATGCCAAAGATTATCTTGGTGAAAACAAGCATTATGAGCATTGGAGCTTCAAGCGTGACGGTGCCTCCCTTATAAGCAGGCTTCTTTTTGAAGAAGCAACGGATATCAACTTTTACGTTGGCCGAGCTATCAATCCTGCTCATCAGAACCCCGACCTGCCGATTAATTTCAGCATAAAGATGAATCTGGTCGATGAGCTTTCCGAATGCCTTAAAAAAATGGGAAAACGAATTAAGGTAAGCTATTTCTAAGGTGATGTAAATGAAAAAATTTGATACAAAAGTCCAATATTTAAAATACAAAGTGCTTCGCGAAGTGGCCAGCCAGGCGTGGAGCGGAACACTTTTACAGAACGCTTTTGACATTCTTAAAATAATTGTACCCGGCAAAACACCGACAATGCGTTGCTGTGTTTATAAGGAGCGCGCAATCCTTGCTGAAAGAGTCAAACTCGCTATGGGTGGCGGAGCTTATAACGACAATGTTATACAGGTCATCGATATCGCCTGCGATGAATGTCCCGATGCAGGTTATGTTGTAACAGATTCTTGTCGTGGCTGTCTTGCTCACAGATGTGAAGATGTATGTAAAAAAGGCGCTATAACCTTTGATAGCAATCACGTTGCCCACATTGATAAAAGCAAGTGCGTTGAATGTGGTATGTGTGCAAAGGTATGTCCCTTCTCTGCAATTGTCAACAGAAAAAGACCTTGTCAGATTTCGTGCAAGGTCAAGGCTATTTCTATCAACAAGGATAATGCCGCATCAATCGACAATGATAAGTGTATACAGTGCGGTGCCTGTGTTTACCAGTGTCCATTCGGAGCAATAACAGACAAATCATTTATTGTTGATGTTGTTAACATTATCAAAAACAGCGACAACAATAAAAACTACAAAGTTTATGCTGTAGTTGCACCTTCAATATCCAGTCAGTTTACCTATGCAAAACTCGGACAGGTTATTTCCGGTCTTAAAGAGCTGGGATTTTTCACAGTTGTCGAAGCAGCTCTCGGAGCTGATATGGTAGCGTACGCAGAGGCCAAAGAGCTTTCTGAAAAAGACTTCCTTACATCTTCGTGCTGCCCTGCCTTCGTATCATACATCAAGTCCTCATTCCCGACACTTTTACCACATGTATCACACAATCTCTCACCGATGGCAACTCTTGCCAGATATATAAAAGAAACCGATAAAACCGCTAAAATAGTATTCATCGGTCCCTGTACTGCCAAAAAGGCCGAAGCACAGCTTGATACGGTAAAGCCTTATGTGGATGCTGTTCTCACCTTTGAGGAATTACAGGCACTTTATGACAGCCGTAATATAGATATTACCACTCTCGGTGAAGATGTGCTGGACAACGCTTCGTATTTCGGAAGAATATTTGCCCGTTCAGGCGGCCTTTCAGACGCTGTTAAACAAGGTCTTGCAGAACAGAACATTGATTTTGATCTCAAGGCAATTCCATGTGATGGTGTTGAAGAGTGCAGAATCGCACTACTGAAAAAGAGCAAAAATGTTCTTGATGCCAATTTCATTGAAGGTATGGCTTGTGTAGGCGGTTGTATAGGCGGTGCAGGTTGTCTCACTCACGGAGAAAAAAATAAAACCGAGGTTGATAAATACGGTAAAGAAGCCCTTGAAAAAACAATAAGTGATGCGATTTCTATTTTATAAGTCATATCCTTATTCTGTAAATTAACACTTAAAAATTCAAAGACCTGATTCAGATAAAAATGAATCAGGTTTATATTTTTATAAAGAAAAACAAAAGAAACAGTTGACCGACTGCTTGGTTTTGTTGTAAAATATAAGTGAGATTTATCAATCTCGACTAATTAAAAGGAGATAATATTATGGCTAACAGATTTGTTCTCAACGAAACTTCTTATCACGGCAAGGGTGCAATCAACGAAATTGCAACAGAGATTAAAGCAAGAGGCTTTAAAAAAGCTTTCGTATGCTCTGACCCCGACCTTATTAAATTTGAGGTTACCAAAAAGGTAACAGACATTCTTGATGGTGCAGAAATCGCTTACGAAGTCTATTCAAACATCAAGCCCAACCCCACTATTGAAAACGTTCAGACAGGCGTAGAAGCATTCAAAGCAAGCGGCGCTGACTGTATCGTAGCAATCGGTGGCGGTTCATCAATGGATACAGCAAAAGCAATCGGTATCATTATTGAAAACCCTGAATTTGCAGATGTACGCTCACTTGAAGGTGTTGCTCCCACAAAGAATAAGTGTACTCCTATTATCGCTGTACCCACCACAGCAGGTACAGCTGCAGAAGTAACTATCAACTATGTTATCACCGATGCCGAAAACAACAGAAAGATGGTTTGTGTTGACGTTCACGATATCCCCGTTGTTGCTGTTGTTGACCCTGATATGATGGCTTCAATGCCCAAAGGTCTTACAGCAGCAACAGGTATGGATGCTCTCACACACGCTATTGAAGGTTATATCACAAAAGGCGCTTGGGAAATGAGCGATATGTTCCACATCAAGGCTATCGAAATCATCGCAAAATCACTCCGCGGTGCAGTTGAAAACACAGCAGACGGCAGAGAAGGTATGGCTCTCGGTCAGTACATC
>JAZQUF010000104.1:0-3994 GCA_045631165.1 Acutalibacteraceae bacterium | reverse complement strand
TTCGTCAAAAAAATTGTATCAGGGATTACATCTCTTTCAGTAATCAAATTTATTACTTTATTTTACAGATATTATCAAATCGTACAGTTTAAACTAAACAGTACATTGGTAACACCCCTTTCTCATATTTGCACTTTGATTATATATTCTTTTGACTGTTCTGTCAATACTTTTCCACATATTTCGTCATTTTTTATTAATATTGACAGTTGAAGTGTTGATATCTTTTAACGAACTAACTAAAAACTTCCGCCATATTTCTCTACAGCGGAAGTTTAATACTTATTTAAGGAAATCTTCAATCAATTCTATAACTCTCTTTGTTGCTTTGCCGTCACACATCTCCATCTCTTTTTTCTTAAATTCACAGAGTGTATTATCAGACACAGCTGATGTGGCACGTCTGAGAGCTGCGAGAAGAGCATCGGACTCTCCGACTATCTCACCGGGTAAATCCTTTTCATATTTAAGATAGAAATCGCCCTTATACTTTTCATAGTCCGGCACGTAAAATACCATTGCTTTATTCAGAAGCAATGCATCAAATACAATGGTTGAATAGTCTGTAATCACTACATCGGCAACAGCTAACAGCTCAGCAGTAGGATCATCGGTATAATCCTTAACCCTCGGATAGAAACAACCTTTAAGATACTCCTGCTTCATAAATGCGTGTCGGCATAAGATAAACACCTCATCGTCCGCCAGATCATCATTGAGCTTTGCAAAATCAATTTTCGGATCAAAGGCTCCGATTCCGCCATCATCTTCTCTGTAAGTCGGGAAATAAACGTAAACCTTTTTGCCTTTTAACAACGGATGTCTGAAGCATATTTCCTTCTTTTTCTCGCTGATTTTCGCATCATTTACAAGAACATCCGAACGCGGTGTGCCTGTTGCCTTTATAATATCCATATCAACGCCAAAGGCGTGTGCATAAAACTGTCTGACATACTCCGAGGATACACATACGGCAGTGTACTGAGAATGAGCCTTGTATTCATCGAGTCTTGAACCGATATGCGGATTATCAAGTCCGAAGCGTCTGAATGCACCACCGGTATACCATATCTGAATAAGCTTTTGTTCAGGCCTTAATCTCACCTTCCGAAGAGCATCAATATAATCATCGGTAACTATTACCTTACTCGTAAGCAGATATTTCCTGATGGTCAGACGCTCCTTGAAGCTGTGAGGCGTTTTACTGCAGAAGTGTATCTTCTCACCCGGATATTTTTCATAGACCGTCATAAGATTGTCAAGAAAAACAGCATCACTTCTCGACGAGAAGAAAAATACGCGTTTTTTTATCCTCAATGACGAGTAAAGCATAGTAAAGAAAAGCTCAAGCTCATTAAGAACATAACGTATAACCAAAGAAATCTTTTCCTTTGTCTTGGTTACAGCTTTTCTGAGGGTAACGTTTCTGAACGTAATGCGCTTGTATCTCTTTAGCATAATCCTGCAAGGAACAGGAAGAATGTTCAGATTTTTCTTAAGATGAGAAACTACCTTATCCTCACTGAATGGTAAATACACTCCTCTGTGTGAAAGCTTTTTGAATCTCGAGTGAGTATACAGCTTATGCATATCAAGAACGGAATTCTCGGAAAAATAAAAGTGAATACCCTTCAGATGCTCTGTTCTGAAAAGCTTATTACAGAAGAACAGGTCAAGTGCATAGGTTCCGCCTTCCTTTGTGCGGGTTTGTCTTATATTGCTGAAATAACTAAGCTCAGAGAAAATGTATTCTGACGTCTTTTCACCGTCAAAGCTTGTCAGAGGAGAAGTTGTAAAACCGTATTTATCCTTACCCTCAAGAGCCGTATAATGTCTCATAAGCATCTTCGGATTAAGCCTTGCTGTACCGTCCTGGTACATTATATATTCAGTAGAAGCTTTCTCCAGAGCAAGATCCTTGAACTCCTCTGCTGTTTCCGCATCGATAAATGTGATATTAGGCATATTCTTCCACTTTTCAGGGAACAAATCACGTATCTCACTATGGACAAAAAGCTCAAAAGACGGCATTGTCTGCATATATATGGAGCTGATATTTGTCTCCATCATTTCCGCTGTAACTGTATTTTCACTTTTGCTTATACAGACTGTGGCTTTAGGCTTCAAAGCCATAGCATTACGGCTTTTCAGAAGTTCACCGTCATAAAAAATATCCTTGTTTTTTTCTTCAAGTGCTCTTTTTCCCGAATCTGACAGACAATTACAAAGTGCCATAATAATATCAGCGTATTTTTCTATTTCACTGTCAGCAAGACACCAGAAGTGTCTGTAATAGCTATAAAGAAGCACTGTGATTTCCTTGTGATAGATCTGATCGATGTAGCACACCATCTGCTTTTTAAGCTCTTTTCTGTCAAAATCACTTACACTTTCTTCAATGGCCTTTGTAAAAGCATCAGTAGCCTTAATGGTAATATGCTCATAAGCAGCGAGATAGTTTTCAATTTTAACCTCAGAAACGCCCTCGTTTACTACCGGATTTATGTAGCTTACAACACCCTTGGAGCACGCAACAATCTTTTCACTTTCAAAAGCATATGTCAGGGTGAAGGCAGCTTCTCTTGCCTTGCCGTAGGGCTTGAAAGCAATATTATGCCCAATAATTTTACTTTTAAGAAAGAGCTTGTTTGTAACAGCGCCGTTCCAGATAAGATCCGTATCGAACTTATCAATAATTTTACGTCTGAGAAGTATATCGCTGCTTTTGAACTCGTGCTTGCCGTAGATATCACAGCTTGCCATAGGCGCAACACAAAGATCAGCACCTTGCTTTTCGGCTGTCTGATACAGGCTTTCAATAACATTAGCAGAGAAAATAACATTCTTATCGGCAAAAGCAACATATTTTCCCTTTGCTTCCTCTAAGCCCTTATTACGTGCCATGGAAATACTGTCATTCTCAAGTCTGATGTATCTGAACCGCTTGTCAGAAAGATACTTTTTCATTATATCGGCTGTGCCGTCATCAGTAGCGGCATCGATGAGGAGTATTTCAATATCCTTGAAGCTCTGATTTTTCAAAGCATTCAATGCATTATCAAGGTTTATACCAAATCGGTGTATCGCTGTTATAACCGAAACCTTAACGCTCATATCTTTGCCTCCTGTAAATTAACAATTGATCCCTTATCAGAGAAGTAATGATGCAGCATATAAAAATAATTTATCCTTTCTGAAATCATCATTCTTCTCATCATATTCAAAAACATAGTCGGGAGTTATACCCGTTTTTTCATAGCCTTCACCTGAATACGGTAAAATCTTGCCGACAGATAAAAGTAAAGCTCCGCCAGCAGACAATTCAAAAATTTCCTGAACGAGACAATCGCCCTTCGTGCTCTCATCACCATAAACCTCACATTTACTCATAAGCTTCATATCACTGACGAATATTTCTGCCGCTGAGGCTGTAGAGGATGACACAAGCACAGCCATAGGTAGGTTTATCTCACCCGAAGTCATATTATAGGTCTTTACTGTCTTGCCGTTATTATCAACAACAGTTGCTGCAGGCTTATCATCCGAAGTCATAGGAAGAAATAAATCCAGAGCCTCAAAGGCTGCATCATAGTTTACACTGTCGTTGTCACGTAAATCCAGAACAAGAGAAGTAATGCCTGAAGCTATAAATGTGTCTAAGGCAGATGATATCTGTTCAGGTGTACCCGCATAGAAATCACTGATTTCTATATAGCCGAGAGTATTCTGATAAACACCCGTGGTTACGGATTTTGCCTCGTATCCCTTCTGAAGTGTAACAGCTTTCTCTTTATCATCTCTTCTGTAAATTATATTAACATTGCTTGAGCTGTCGTCGAGTTTCGAAGAAAGCTCCTTATAATTCTTGTTAGTTAGCTTGATTCCGTCAAAAGCGACGATGATATCGCCTTTTTTCAAGCCGTTGTTTTTTGCCGGTGAGCCGTCATAAACCTTTGTAATTTTAATCTGACTCTTGCTTGTTTTCTCAAACTCG
>JAZQUF010000103.1:0-3467 GCA_045631165.1 Acutalibacteraceae bacterium | reverse complement strand
TACCTGTGAGGTACATAACGAGTCTTTCAAAACCGAGACCGAAGCCTGCATGCTTTGTACCGCCGTACTTACGAAGATCAAGGTACCACCAGTAATCCTCTTCCTTAAGGCCGAGCTCCTTGATTCTGTCAACGAGTACATCGTATCTTTCCTCTCTCTGTGAACCACCGACGATTTCACCGATACCCATAACAACAAGGTCGCAAGCAGCAACTGTCTTACCGTCGTCGTTGAGTCTCATATAGAAAGCCTTAATCTCTTTGGGATAGTCTGTAACAAATACAGGCTTTTTGAAGATTGTCTCTGTGAGGTATCTTTCGTGTTCTGTCTGGAGGTCGCAACCCCAGAATACTTTGAACTCAAACTCGTCATTGTGTTCTTCAAGCATCTTAACTGCATCAGTATATGTAACACGTGCAAAATCTGATGAAGCAACTGCTGTAAGTCTTTCAACAAGACCTTTATCTACAAACTGATTGAGGAATTCGATATCCTGCTTACAGTTTTCCATAACATACTTGATTACGAACTTAATCATTCTTTCAGCAAGTGCCATATCGTCCATAAGGTCTGCAAAAGCGATTTCAGGCTCGATCATCCAGAATTCTGCTGCGTGACGCTGAGTGTAGCTCTTCTCAGCTCTGAATGTAGGTCCGAATGTATAAATCTTACCGAAAGCCTGAGCCATAATTTCACCCTGAAGCTGACCTGATACAGTAAGGAATGCGCTCTTGCCAAAGAAGTCTTCGCTATAGTCGATGTTGCCTTCTTCATCCCTTGGAGGATTTTCCATATCAAGAGTTGTTACTCTGAACATTTCACCTGCACCCTCACAGTCACTGCAAGAAATAAGAGGTGTGTGAGCATATATGAAGCCCTCGCTTTCAAAGAAGCGGTGAATAGCCTGAGCCGCAACTGAACGTACTCTGAATGATGCAGAGTAGATATTGGTACGGGGACGAAGATGTGCGATAGTTCTAAGGTACTCAAGTGAATGTCTCTTCTTCTGAAGAGGATACTCGGGAGCTGATGCACCTTCAAGTGTAACCTTTGTAGCATTGATTTCGAAGGGCTGTTTAGCTTCGGGAGTGAGAATAAGATCACCCTCAACGATAACTGCAGCGCCTACATTATATTTTGCAACCTCAGCAAAGTTGTCAATCTTGTCTTTTTCAAATACAACCTGCACGCCCTTGAAGCAGCTACCATCGTTGAGTTCCATAAAACCTAAAACCTTTGAGTCTCTGTTTGTACGGATCCAACCGCATACTGTTACGGGAGCACTTGTAAACTGTTCAGCACACTCATAGAGCTTACTGATTTCTGTACGTTTCATATATATTTCCCTCCATATAGAGTAATTTACACATTGATTAGATATTATATCAGTTTTCGCTTTAAAAATCAAGGATTTTGACGATGCTTTTAACACTTTTTACTGCTGTATACTATCGATAAGCCTGAGAGAGCCTTTCACAAGAAAATCTATATTCTCCTGATGATACACCGTGTCCTTTTTGGTATGAATTTTATCCATATACAGAACACCTGATTTCTTGCTCTTTTTTAGTGCGGCCACTCCTACACCCATTGGCACATTCATCTGGTCTGAGGGATAAAAAACACCCTTCTGACAGACCTCAACTTTAAACTTTTCGTCTGAAATATAAGCATTTTCTAACTGTTCTTTATAGTTTTTTGCCTTACGGTTTAAGGCAAAGAGAATATTTTCACCGTCAGATACACAGTCGAAATTTATAAGAGGTATATCTTTGATTTCTTTTCTGTGTTTTTTTGCAAATCCTGAAGAGCCTAAAAGTCCGGCTTCTTCCAAATCAAAAAGGACAAATGCAACCTCTCCCCTTTTATCTTCTGAAAGTTCTGTCAGCAAATCTAAAACTGTTGTAACACCTGAGGTATTATCGTTTGCAGTGTGTTTGTTGGCAGGACCAAATATCATAAGAGCCAATATTGCATATATACCCCCAAAAACAACACCAGGCATAAGCATAGGCTCTAACAAGCCGACGATAAAAGCTACGGCAACAGGCAAAGCTATTATAAACACGCTAAGAAAAAGCTGATACAGAAGATAGCAGGTAATGCTTTTCGGTGTGATAAAATTAGGCAGAGGCATAACTGCACAGGTATCATAATGAGCAGTAAAAATAGCTTTTGCTTTACTCACATCTCCTACAACAATATTTCTTGCCCCAAAGGGACCTTTTTCGATTTTAACCTCATAACCGAGATTTTTTACATATTCCGTTACCCATTCAATAAAATAAGTTTTTTGAAGCTTTGTTTTTCTGACTTCGTGGTTGGCGAATACTATTTTTGTAGAGTCCGTCATTTCAGACACTTCCTTTTAAAGATTTTCCATAGTTATCTTGTAAGCGAGTTCTTCAAGCTGTCCGATACTGCTCAGCGTACCAACCTGCTGACGGTATTTAGCCGCACCATGGATACCCTTGATATACCAGGCGGCGTGCTTTCTCGCCTCTTTTATGCCGATTCTTTCACCTTTATATTCACATATAAGCTTTATATGACGCACCATAATCCTCATTCTTTCAGCTACGGGAGGCTCAGGTAAAACTGATTCGTGCTTGAGATATGCACTTATTTGGCTGAATACCCAGGGTCTGCCGAGTGCTCCCCTGCCAACCATAATGTAATCACAGTTGGTATCTTCTATCATTTTTGCCGCAGATATACCGTCGACTATGTCTCCGTTAGCAATAACGGGTATACTGACATTCTTCTTTACCTCGGCAATCATTTGTCTGTCAACGGGCGGTGCATACATCTGCATTCTTGTTCTGCCGTGAACTGTGATAGCATCCATACCTGCATTTTCAGCACGTTTTGCCATATCAACACAGTTGATATTATCTGCATCCCAGCCGAGTCTGATTTTAACAGTTACGGGAATATCAACAGCCTTGCGGACACTTTTCATTATCCTTTCAGCAAGGTCAGGGTCTTTTAAGAGAGCGCTCCCTCCCCCGTTACCTGCAATTTTAGGCGCAGGACAACCCATATTGATATCAATTGCATCCGGGTTGAACTTCAGACACTCTATAGCACTCTGAGCCATTATATCAGGGTCTGAACCGAAAATCTGTGCAGCTGCAGGGCGCTCTTTATCGCTGAGCAGAAGCAGTGACTTGCTCTTCCTGTCGCACATTGTAAGCCCTTTACTGCTGACCATTTCGCTGACAACATATCCTGCACCATATTCGTGGCAGATTTCACGGAAAGCTCTGTCTGCAACACCTGCCATAGGCGCAAGTGCAGCCGTGCGGGAATCAATTTCTATATTACCAATTTTCATATATAAATCCTCAAAAGAAGCGGTACAGATTTGCACCGCTTCTCGTTTTTTATTATTAATACTCTGCTTCGCCTTCGTATACGAGCACTGCATTACCTGTAAGATAGATGCCGTCTTCGTTATAAGTTAC
>JAZQUF010000102.1:0-2542 GCA_045631165.1 Acutalibacteraceae bacterium | reverse complement strand
AAACAGAGCCCATCGCAATTGCATATGCTTTCCGTTATCTTGCAAGCAATTTCCGTTCAGATGCTGAATTCTGTGACTTCGTTCTTGCAAACAAAGACAATGAAAACTTTATGGTAAGAAAGTGGTTCTCATCAGCTGTTACCTACCTTCAGCCTGCTGATAAGACACCCTTTATTGATGCGATGCTTGAGCTTCTCAGTGATGAGAATATTGACGTTGTAACTGAGGCTGCTCTTGACTGCGGTGCGCTTGATGACGACAGATTTGTTGAGCCTCTCTCAAAGATTCTTAAGGATGAAAACCTTGCAGATATACATGATGATGCTATGGCTTCACTTGTTGAAATGTGGTATAACTATCCCGCACACGATAACTATTCAGAAGCTGCATACAAGGCAACTATGGACTACTTAAAGGGCGACTATGCAAGTGCAGATCTTCCTCATTGGATGGGTCTTAGCAAAATGGCTAACAAGGGTTCAACTAAATTCGATGCATGGGCAGCTGAAGCTACATATGTGAACGGCGATGAAATCGTTGAAGCTGTAAAGAACATCTTTGAGGATGAAACAAAGGCTAGACTTGTCAGAACTCAGTGCATTTCAATTATCGGTGTCTTCGGTGACAAGGCTGACCTTGAAGCTCTTCAGGCAACAATTGATAAGGTTGAAAGCGCATCAGACAAGAGCTCATATCAGTCAAAGCTTGATGCAGAGCTTGCTAAGAAATAATTCTCTCTCACCTTCGCGCTGTCCGACTTCGTGTCGGGCAGTGCTTTTTTTGGTACGCGTCCGAGCGACCGATGATATTAAAATTTATCCCGCCGAGCAAATTTTTCTTCCTTTACCCCTACATTTGTAGGGTGTATTTTGATTTTTGATGTTATATAATGACTTTGGGTAAAACTAATTTAAAATAAAGGAGATGTTTTTAGAAATGAAAACAAAGAAATTATTGAGTCTCGTGCTGAGCTTGTTAATGATATTCAGCATAATGCCTCTCTCTGCAAGTGCAAAAGATAACTATGATGTGGTTAAGGTAGACCACGTTACCGTTAAGACAGACAGTATCTTTAAAGTTGGTGAAGCGTTACCTGAAGACTTCAAAGCAGATTATACTGACCATCTGTTCAAATTGGAGGATGTAGATTGGTCTTGTACCGAAGTCTACAATGAATGGGATTACAAATCACTCGGTGCCTTTTCCTACGCAGGCGACACATTTGAGAAGGGTCGCGGTTATGAGCTTGTATTGACTTTCTATTCCGATCAGAAGGAAGTCGATGTAAAAAAATTCACGCTGAAAACCGGTGACAATACATATACTTCATATGGAACAAGCAGCGGCGTTGCACTTCGCCAAAGCAATATTTTGTATTATCATCAGCCTTATACATTGGCATATTTCTACATTCCTTTTACGGAGTTAGGTAATAAAGTTACAACTTATGACGAACTTCAGTCTGCGCTTCTCAAGAGCGAGGACTGTGTAATCACTCTCGGAAAAGATATTACAAAAGAAATCGGTCTCGGAAAAACAGAAGAGAGCGAAGCAGCTCAACTTACCGTCAACGGCAAAAAGTGGCTCAACCTCAACGGCAAAAAACTCAAGGTAGTTGACCATTCCGATGTTACAGACGATAAGGATGAATCACTTTTGTCATACAGAACTCTTTTCACCGTTTCAGAGGGTGCTGAATTTATAGTTGACGATACCCGTGGCAAAGGTGAAATAAAATACGATGCTCATTTTATTTCGCCAAACTTTTTTGCTTTGGTTCATGATGAAGCTTTCTATTTCAGCGTTCCTGAAAGAAATATGTTTAATGTTCACGGTAAGCTTACCGTAAACGGCGGTAAATTTGATGCCGGTGGTGCTAAAGAGCAATATCTTGCCGATGAAGCATGCAATGCTTATCAGATTGCAGCAGGCTATATCTGTAAAACTGAAGGCAGTGGTCAGGCGACTTTTAACGGCGGCGAATTTATCGGCCATACATTTTCTGAAAATATTGAACAATATTATCGCCAAAACATGCCGGGCCCGCAATCAGATAAATTCATGGAATTTAAAGGTGGACCGTATTACGTACTCAGCGGTAACATTACAATAAACGGCGGCGATTTTATCAATGAGGGCGTCGGAAATTTTGTTGACGAAGAAAATTCATCAAAACTGAGGATTATCAACGGCAGTTTCGATGCTAAAAAGCATTCTAAATTGCGTGTTCCCATTACAGACTCAGTAGATAACTCCTGCATGGATTGGGAAGTGGCTGCATTCAACATTCCTGAAGGTTCATGGAACAGCAATGATTCTCTTTTCCTCAAGGACGGAAAGCTTTGCTTTAGTCCTGCAAAGGATTATCTTGAGGACTATGCAGAGGACGATCGCATTGATGTTTTCAAAATCGATTTTTATCGTGCAAATCCCGGACTTTCAGGCAAAAACATAATAGCAGAGGTAAATTATGCTATAGGTACAGAAGAATTCACCGTTGTTGGTCAAACATCAACAACATACACTAACTTCCTCTATTCAG
>JAZQUF010000101.1:0-5980 GCA_045631165.1 Acutalibacteraceae bacterium | reverse complement strand
ATCACGAAATACGGGCAGTGACAAGCAGACCTACTATAAAATTTCAATGGACGGTTTTACTGCTGACAGCCCTTATAAAATGGCAAACGATATGTTTTCAGGTGGCTCCTGCGACGGAGAAAAGATGTATCTTGAAGCGGTCAACAGTCAGAGGTGCTTTCTTCGTCTTTGCGAATACGGAGTTAATTTCCCCACAGATTCCTACGGTGGCTATCCCGGCTACAAGACCGACCACGACGATACTGTAAGAGCAACATCGGTAGGTCCTCTTACATCTAAAAAGATGACAGAAAAGCTTGAAAGGGTTGTTCTTGAAAGAAACAAGACACCTCTTTTTGACAACAGGCTTGTTATAGAAATTCTTACCCGTGACGGCAAGGCTTACGGCATAAAGGCTCTTGACACTGTCACAAACAAAACCGAAAGCATTTTTGCCGAAAACATAATCTGTGCCACGGGTGCTCCCGCCTGTATTTATGAGGATTCTGTTTATCCTGTTTCACAGCACGGTATGACAGGCGTTATGCTCGAAGCAGGTGTGAGAATGTGTAACTTCTCTCAGTGGCAATACGGTATGGCAAGTGTAGATTTCCGTTGGAATGTATCCGGCAGTTTTATGCAGGTTATCCCCCGTTTTGTGAGCGTAGATGAAAACGGAAACGAGTACGAATTTTTAAGTGACTACTTCACAGATATCAACGAGGCTTACAGCTTTGTTTTCCTCAAGGGCTATCAGTGGCCCTTCTCATACGGCAGAGCAAATGAAAGCTCACAGATAGATTTTGCCGTACACAGCGAAACAAGCAAAGGCAGAAAGGTCTATCTTGATTACAGAAAAAATCCTGCCTGTTTCTGCTTTGAAAAGTTAAGTGCAGAAGCAAAGGATTACATAAATTCTACAGACTGTATGGCCGATACACCCTTTGAAAGGCTTAAGAAGCTTAACAGCAAGGCAATTGATGTTTATCTTCGTCAGGGTATAAACCTTGAAACTGATTTACTTCGTATAGCCGTATGTGCACAGCACAATAACGGCGGTGTTTATACCGACAGCAACTTTGAAAGTGATATCAAGGGGCTCTATGTTATCGGTGAAGCCGCAGGCACATTTGGTCTGTCACGACCCGGTGGCTCCGCCCTTAATGACACTCAGGTAGGCGGTCTTGTGTGCGCAAAACACATAGCAGGTAAAACCGAAAGCACTACTGATGAAAGCATATATGATGCTTTCACAAATGACGAAGCTGATTTTACAGCAGAGGACAGCATAAGCTATGCTCACTTTAAAACCAAAATGAGCAAGGTCGCTTCCTTTAAAAGAGATTATGATGGCTGTGCAAAGCTTCTCGGTGAGATAAATGATGCTCTTGCCTCTTACCCTGAAAAGCACAAGAGTCTTTGTGATTACTACCGTGACAAGGATATGCTCATCAGTATGAAAGCTCTTCTTGAGGCTATAGTCTCAGAGCTTCCTGAAACGGGTAGCCGAGGCGGTGCAGTATTTATAAAAGACGGCAGTGTACAAAAAGAAAATCTTTATTACAGAGATTATCTCACTGTTACAGGTAAAGGCAAAACCGAATACATCAGAGTTTCACCCGTACCCTACGGCCAAAAGCCCTTTGAACATTATCTGAGCAAAATCGATGAAAACAATATGTAAAAATATGTAAGGAGAAAAGCATATGACAGGAAACAGAAGAATCGATATCAAAAATGCAACCAACAAAGAAATCCTCGCTTTTTCACTTTTACCCCTCGGATTTTTCTTTATTGACTGCACAGTTTACACAGTAATTAACTTTTATATGACCGACGTTCTGAAACTGAGCATGGGTCTTGTATCAATCGTACTGCTCGGCACAAAGGTGTGGGACGCAGTCAACGACCCCATTATGGGTCAGATTGTTGAAAGAACAAGAACGAAGTGGGGCAAATGCAGACCTTATCTTCTCTGGATATCCATCCCCTTTGCAATTACAACGGCACTTCTTTTCTTACCCGTTAAGTTCCCCGAAAGCTGGAACATCATCACAGCAGACGGCACAAACCTCGGCAATGCAGGTAACTTTATCTATATGCTGATTATGTATATGGTTTATATTACCGCTTATACTGCTATGGAAATTCCCCGTAACAGCCTTACTCCTCTTGTTTTCCCTCAGAAGGACTTAAGAGTTAAAGCTGTTTCCATTTCAAACACAGTCGGCTCACTCGGTACAATTCTCCCCTCTGTTCTTATCTGGACTATGGCAGGCCTTTTAGGCAACGGCAAAAAAGATATGACCGATATGGGTTACTTCTGGTCTGCTGCAATTTTCGCACTTATGGGTGCGGCTATTATGATGGGCTCATTCTTCGGCATCAAGGAAAAGGTTTACATTCCTCCCAAAAAAGCCAAGTCATCTGCTAACCTTAATAGAATGATCAAGGATAAGAGAGTTCTCGCTCTTCTTGTTGCCTCATTCTTCAGCGGTATCATCAATCTCGGTGCAATGTTCCTCTCATACTTTGCAAGATGGAACTGCATCGGTATTCTTCCCATGGATCAGATCAACAGCTTTATCGAGGGTATTGTTGGCAAAAACCCCAACATCGATGCCGTAGCTATTCTTCCGACTCTTCTTTCAGTTTCAAGCGGTATCTCATATATGCTTTCAATGCTTCTCGTTCCTCCCCTGCTTAAGAAAATGACAAAGAAAACCTTATGGATTGTTATGTCACTTGTGGGTGCGGCGGCAAACATTATAGTATATGTTGTAGGTATCTATGTTGTACCTTACAACACAATTCCCGGCTTTATTCTTTATGCAGTACTCCGCTTCTTCACCAACTTCCCTGTTGGTATGAGTGTAGTTCTTCTCACTTCAATTATCGCAGACGTAACAGACAGCATTGAAATGGAATCAGGCGAAAGAATCGAAGCAACCGTATATTCATTCAAGGGTCTGCTTTACAAAATTTCAGCAGCTGTGTTCAATGTTGTTGTTCTTAACATTATCAACGGTCTCGGCTACAACGCTGAAAAGATGGAGACTATTACCAACGGTGCAAGAATACCTCTTATCTCATCAACATTGCAAGCAAACATAATCGACGGCGTAAACTATACGGCTCTTCTCAACGGCATTTTCTTTATGCTTACAGCACTCGGTGCAATTGCACTTGTTCTGCAGGCTTTACCTATGTTCTTCTTCAAATTCGATGAAAACGCTATTGAAGCAAAGCTTGTAGAATACAGAAAGCAGAAAGAACAGGCAATAGAAACTGAGCTTGCAGCAGCTACAGAGGTGTAAAATGAATTATTTTAAACTTGGTCTTTGCAGTGTAACCTTCAGAAAGAAAACTGCCGAAGAAGTAGTTACTCTCTCTAAAAAAGCAGACATCAGCTTTATCGAATGGGGCGGAGATGTTCACGTCAGAACCCTTGACGATGCAAAAAAGGTAAAAGCTCTCTGCGACGAAGCTGACATAAAAATCAGCTCCTACGGAAGCTATTTCAACACTGCCGTTTACGATGAAGGCAAGTGGCATAACACCTGCAAAATTACAAAGGAAATGGGTGCCGAGTCAATAAGAATATGGCTTGGCAAAAAGAACAGTCAGGTAACATCAGACAAGGAATACAATCTGCTCTTGGAAAACACAAAAAGAATGTGCGATATTGCGGCAGAGTACGACCTTGTGGTCTGCCCTGAATGTCACGACAACACTTTTAACAACAACACCGATGCGATTCTTCGTTTTATAGGTGATTTGCAGAAGGATAATTTCAAAACCTATTTCCAGTCAAGATATTTCCGTATGGAGTACGACCTTGACAGAATCGACAGAACTTACCCCTACATAAAGGATGTTCACGTATCCTACCGTGACCTTAAAAGAGAACAGCTTTTCAGAAAGAAGGACAAAAATTATCTCGACACTCTTCTGAAAAAATTCAGAGAAAAAAGCTTTAGCGGTATTGTTATGATTGAGTTTGTGTCGGCTGGCAGTGAAAAGAACTTCTTTAGTGACACAAAAATGCTTAAAAGTTATTGAGGTTGATAATATGAAAATAGCATTGTTTGGCGGAAACAAGAGTAAATTCAACCTTGTTTTTTCCGAAGATGTAATGAAAAAATTAAAAGAATACGGTGAGGTTTCACCGGAGCTTATAAACAAGAAAGGCCTTGAAAAGCACAAGGATTTTCTTTCAGAGTGCGAGGTGGCGTTTGCCACCTGGGGTATGCTCAGATTAAGTGAAGAGGAAATCAAAAAGTATCTTCCGAAGCTTAAATTTGTCTTTTATGCCGCAGGAACAGTCCAGTATTTCGCAAAGCCATTTTTCAACTGCGGTGTAAGAGTTTACAGTGCCTTTGCCGCTAATGCAGTACCCGTTGCAGAGTATACTGTCTCGCAGATTATTCTCGCTTCAAAAGGCTTTTATCAGGGCGCCAAAAGATACCGTCTCGCCCTTCCTTCGTCTTTCATTCACACACAGAAAAGCAACGGCAATTTTGATATAAAGGTAGGGCTTGCAGGGCTTGGCTCTATCGGCTCAATGGTTGCTGAAAGACTTAAGGATTACGATGTAAAGGTTTATGCTTACGACCCGTTTTGCAGTGAAGAAAAAGCAGAAAAGCTCGGTGTAAAGCTTGTTGACCTTGACACACTCTTTAAAGAGTGCGATGTAATCAGCAACCACCTTGCAAACAAAAAAGAGCTGAAAAACGTTTTCAGGGGCAAGCATTTTGCCTCAATGAAAAAGTATTCCACCTTTATAAACACAGGCAGAGGCGATCAGGTAAACGAATGGGCACTTGCAAAAAATCTCATTCTCCATCCGTCAAGAACAGCTGTGCTTGATGTGCTGAAACTAGAATACATTCCCTACATAAATCCCCTGTTCTGGTGTCCTAATGCTATCATCACTCCTCATATTGCAGGCAGTATGGGCAACGAAACTCACAGAATGGCTTATTATATGATAGAACAGCTTGATAACTGTCTTAACGGCAAGGATACGCAGTACGAGGTAACAAAAGAAATGCTTTCAACAATGGCATAAAAAGGAGAAAATATTATGGATTTCAGAAAAGCTTCAGAGCTTTATTCTGCCGAGCCTTCAAAAGAAAAGCTTTATAAGGTGGCAGATTTACTTTTAAATGAAATGACAATCAGTGAGAGAATCCGTCTTCTTCAGGGACATGCTCTCGGTGTAACGGCAAAAAACTTTCTTACCAAGGGCAGATTCTACAACGGTGAAGCCTACCCCGCAGGCGGTTGCAAAAGACTCGGCATACCTCCCGTAATGTTCACCGACGGACCCCGTGGTATCGTTATGGGCAAGTGTACCTGCTTCCCCGTATCTATGCTCAGAGGTGCAAGCTTTGACGATGAGCTCGAATACCGCATCGGTGAGGTTTTTGCTAAGGAAGCCTCGGCACTTGATGCAAACCTTTTTGCAGGTGTGTGCATCAATCTTCTTCGCAATCCCATGTGGGGCAGAGCCCAGGAAACCTACGGTGAGGATCCTTATCTTTTAGGCAGAATGGGTGTGGCTTTGACAAAGGCTATGCAGGATAACGGAATCATTGCTTGCCCGAAGCATTATGCTCTCAACAGCATTGAGGATCTTCGTTTTTCAGCTAATGCAATAGCTGACGAAAGAACTCTTCACGAGGTTTATCTTCCTCATTTCAAAAAGTGTATTGATGCAGGCGCAATGTCAATTATGGGTGCTTATAACAAGGTCAACGGCACCTATGCCTGCGAAAACAAAGAGCTCCTTACTGATATTCTCCACGACAAGTGGGGCTTTGACGGCTTCTCACTTTCTGATTTCTTCTATGGCATTTATGATGCCAAGAGAAGTCTTAAGGCAGGTATGGATATGGAAATGCCTTATCTTTTCCGTTATGCTACACTTTCTTACCTTCTTAAAAAGGGAGAGATTACCGAAGAGGATATCAACAAATCAGCTATCAGAATTTTAAGG
>JAZQUF010000100.1:0-17828 GCA_045631165.1 Acutalibacteraceae bacterium | reverse complement strand
CTTGCTAAAGTTTTAGGCTTTCTTCTCGCCGTGCTCACGCCGCTTCTGAGCTTCCTTGTGGTTGATATAACCTTCCCTTGGAACAATGAAGTAGAAATTGCACTTGAAAAAACAGATGGTTATCTCAAGGGTGTCTGCCATGCTGAGCCTCAGTATGATCTTTTAAAAGAGGGTAATATCGAATGGTTCCGTGATGATATACCGTTCCCTTATGATCAGGACGGCAATCTTTCGCAAAGCTATATAAGCTGGAAGAACTATGTTCAGGAATATGCTGACAACGGTATAAGAATTTTCGGTATAACACCTTATCCCGAAGATTATATCGAATACGGCCTTGATCCGAGAGATGAGGCAAGTCGTGAAGGAATTCAGGATATAGCCCGCTTTTATATGGAAGACCTCAGAGGCATTGTCGGTGCTTTCCAGATTACCAACGAAATGGGTATCGACCGTTTTACATATCCTCTCACTATGGAAGAAGCTTATGATTTCATAGGTATGCAGCTCGAAGCTATGTACCCCATCAGAGAGAATGTTCTCATCGGCTATAATCTCGCTGCACTTGCTATTGCAAGTATGCCCTTTGAGATGAAGGACTACCACGAGTACTGCGACTATGTAGGTGTTGACCTTTATCTGGGCTGCTTTGAAAATGTACTCAAGAATGCTAACCAATTTATTACTGTTCTGAATTACGTAAGAAGAGTGACACGCAAGCCGATTATACTTTGTGAATTCGGATATATCGGTCTCGGTGAGCCCAAGAGCTCCGAAGAAAAGAAGGCAATCCTTGAAAACTATGGCTATTCAAGCGAAGAAGAGGCAAGAGCTGATATTGATAATTTTATCAGTAATCTTCCCGAAGAGCTTGCAAACGAGTTTGATAAATATGCTGAAGAAACACCGGAGTACAGAGCTGACCTTATGTTTGACGGTGAATTTTCCAACCATCTTTACAGAGAGCTTGAGGAGGGCTTCCGCTTATACCGTTTCCCACACACTCTTGAAGGTCAGGCTGAGTTCTTTTCATATATTATCCCGAAAATCAGAAAGCTTGATTATGTTATAGGCTCATTCGTGTACTGTTGGTCTGACAGTGGTGACTGTTACGTTTGCGGTCAGGAGGATTGCCCCGTGGAAACCAAGTGGGGTCTCGTTGACTGTGATGGCAATCCCAAGCCATCCTATTACGCAGTCAAGGATGCTTTCTCAGATGAAAAGATCGGTTTCTTTGAAAGGATATTCAAGAAATTCAGCAAATAAACCTTAGATAAATATAACCCGGCAAGGTTTTTCCTTGTCGGGTTTGCTGTTTATTCAATTTCTCCTCCGCCCACAACAGTGTCACCGTCATACAAAACAACAGCCTGTCCTTTTGTAATGGCTCGCTGAGGCTCATCGAAAATTACTGTCAGTGTGTCTTCATAGGGCTGTGTTACTGTTGCCCATTGCGCCTCGTGACGGTATCTGACCTTAGCCTTTACTCTTATAGACCCGGTTATTTTGTCTACAGATATGAGGTTGATATTTTTAGCTGTCAGCTCTCTTGAAAACAAGCCTTCGTTGTCGCAGAGGGTGACAGTGTTATCATCCGGATTTATAGTCTTTACAAAAGCAGGTTTTCCGAGAGCGATACCTAGCCCCTTGCGCTGTCCGACAGTGTAATTGATTATACCCTGATGTTCACCGAGTATTCTGCCCTCTGTATCAACAAAGTGACCTTTTGGATAAACTTTGTTTACCTTACTGCGGATATATTCCGCATAATCTCCGTCGGGAATAAAGCAGATATCCTGGCTGTCGCGCTTTTTGGCATTGATAAGGTCGAGGCTTTCAGCTTTTGCTCGTACATCGTCCTTGGTCATAGCGCCCAAAGGAAAGATTGTGTGTGACAGCTGGTGCTGAGTCAGTGTATAAAGAAAATAGCTCTGGTCTTTTTTTTCATCGAGACCTTTTTTCAGAAGATACCTGCCGGTGCTTTCATCAAAATCCACCTGTGCATAATGACCTGTTGCGATGAAATCGAAGCCCATTTCAAGAGCTTTGTCCAGCATAGCACCGAATTTAAGGTGCTTATTGCAGACAACGCAGGGGTTAGGAGTGCCGCCACATTCATAGGTGGAAATAAAATTACCGATAACATTTTCGGTGAACTCATTTCTTAAATCAAAAACGTGAAAGGGTACTCCGATTCTTTTTGCAGCCTCTTCGGCATCGCTCACATCTAAAAGAGTGCTCTTATCCGGGCAGAAAAGGCAGTTCACTCCGGCAACATCATATCCTTTGTCCTTGAGGAGATTGACAGACAGTGTGCTGTCTACACCTCCGCTCATACCCACTAGAATTTTATTCGACATTCTGCATCTTCCTTAATTTATTTCTGATTTGATTTTATCATAACCTTGGCACTTAGTCAATAAAAAAGCGCCAAGGAAAACCTTGGCGTCAGGCTGAAGCTTTGCCGGAAACGGCGGGGGCTCCGCGAAATCGCTTTTCAGCGATTTCGGAAAGCACTCCGCGGAGTGCTTTCGAGCCGAACTTTGTTCGGCTGCGGAGCCCCCGGCTCGCCTCTTCATCATACTTTAAAAGTCAAGCTGGTCATCTGTCAGCTCTTCTGCATTTATATAGGGCAGTACTACCGTAAAGTCAGTGTAGTCAACTGTGCTTTTTGCTCTTATTGTACCGCCGTGAAGCTCGGTTATCTGTTTTGCAATTGCAAGGCCGAGACCACTGCCGCCTGTTGATGAACCACGTGAGGAATCGGCACGGTAAAACTTTTCAAACAATCTTTCCAGCTTTTCCGGGGATATAATATCACTTTTATTGCGGAACTTGATTATAACCTTGTCGCGTCTTATTCTCGCGCCTATTCTTATCATAGTGTTTTCGTAAGAATAATTTACAGCGTTTTTCAGCAGATTATCAAAAACACGTGCAATTTTATCAGAGTCTGCAAACATGACAATATGCTCGATAATATCAATGTCTACTGTCAGATTTTTTTCTGAAAGCATAGGGTAAAACTCATCGGTTATCTGAGCGATCATCATATTCAGATCGATACGGTTTTTCTCAAGGGTTACGGTGTTTATATCAAAGCGTGTTATTTCAAAGAACTCATTTATGAGCTGCTCCAGACGATAAGCCTTGTCAAGGGCGATGCCTGTATATTTTGCCTTCTGGCTTGTTGTGAGCTCAGGACATTCATCAAGAAGTGTGAGATAGCCTATAACAGATGTAAGCGGCGTTTTCAGGTCGTGGGCGAGATACATAACCAAATCGTTTTTCTTGCTTTCAGCTTCTGCGGCAGCCTGCTTGCTTCCGATTATATCCAGACGTATATCCCGAAGCTTGATTTCTATGTCAGAGTAGCTTTTGGGAAAGGATATGAATTCGGCATCCTCATTGCTTATGGCATCAAGGCTCTGATAGGTTTTATTGAAAAGGGAAAGGGTGATAATGCTGTAAAGGAAGCAGTTGAAAATGAAGATACAAAGGAAGGCTGGTACTATAAGGAGATAGCTTCTTGAGAAGAGAAATGCTTCACCGTTTTCTCCGAAGAGCTTTATAAGTATATTCCGGATAACGTCGTTATAAAGCTGAGGCCATTGAAGAAGGAAAAGATATATAATTACATAAGCTACTACAATCACCAGAAGACATATTCCGTTATACTTCAGAAAGTCACCTGTAATTCTCAGGGCAATGTTTTTTGTCTGCTTTCTTTTTTTAGGCTTTCTTTTTCTTTCAGCTGTCTTTTTCAATTTTGTATCCAACTCCCCATATTGTTTTGATGAACTTAGGATTCTTTGGCTTTTCGTGCATTTTTTCTCTTAATCTTCTTATATGTACCATAACTGTATTACTGCTGTCGAGATATTTTTCTTCCCATACGCTCTCGAAAAGCTCTCTGGTTGAAACGACCTTGCCGGCATTTTTGCCAAGCACACTGATAATACGGAATTCTATGGGTGTAAGGTCAAGAATTTCACCATAAAGCTTACAGGTGTGTGTAGCGGTATTTATTTCAAGACCGGATATTTCTATTGTATCCGAATCGGTGTCAGGTGAATTATACTGATAAAACCGTCTTATCTGAGCCTTGACTCTTGCAAGCAGCTCAAGAGGATTAAAGGGCTTTGTCACATAGTCGTCAGCGCCTATAGTGAGGCCTGATATTTTATCTGAGTCAGATGTTCTTGCCGTGAGCATAATGACGGGGAAGTTGTAGCGCTTTCTTATTTCTCTGCATAGCGTAAACCCGTCAATATCCGGGAGCATCACATCTAAAATTGCAATATCGAAGGCATCGGTTTTTATTTTTTCAAGCGCAGTTTTGCCGTCACTGCATTTAATTACGTCAAAGCCGTCATTCATGAGATAGAGCTCAATGAGATCGGCAATTTCTTTTTCATCGTCTACGAGAAATACCCGCATTGTTTTTCACCTCTGAAAAAATTTCCTTTGCTTTAGTATATCATATAAAAGTGCATTTGAGGCGGTTTCAATTCTTAAGATTATCTTAATTTTTTTTCTGCACTCTGTCCATAAGGAAAAAACATATGAAATAAATTTAAAATATATCTGTAACTCTTTATTTTTTAAAAGTTTTGTATTATTATTAAAATGTATAACTTGATGTGAATAACAAAAGGATAGGTGAAAATAATGAGTAAAATTCTGATAGTTGATGATGATACCGCAATCGCGCGACTGATTTCCGATGCTCTTGAAGATGAGGGCTTTGAGACAGAGGTGATTTTTGACGGGGAAAGTGCGCTTTCATATATAAAGGCTAACAGTGGAGAGATTTCTCTTATTACTCTCGATATTATGATGCCGGAGATTTCGGGGATTGAGCTTTGTAAGGCTGTGAGAAATATTGTAAGCTGCCCTATTATTTTTGTTTCGGCTAAGAGCAAGACTGTTGATGCGGTTTTAGGTCTTGAAATAGGTGACGATTATATTTCAAAACCTTTTGTGGTTGAAGAGTTTGTGGCAAGAGTCAAGGCCCATCTCAGAAGAGAGCAGAGAAATGCACAGGGTCCCCACAATGATATTATCAGAGTCGGTGACATCGAAATGAATACAGGCGCTTACGAGGTGCGCAAGTGCGGAAAGCTTATCTCTTTTTCAACAAGAGAATTCCAGCTCTTGCAATATCTTATGGAGAATGCCGGAACAGTGCTCACGAGAGAACAGATTTTTGCTCACGTATGGGATACTGAATTTGGTGATATAGGTACTGTAGCCGTTAATATAAAAAGTGTCAGAGATAAGCTTGACCCGGAAAATGAATATATCAAGACCGTTTGGGGCGTAGGTTATAAGTTTGTAAAGGTTTACAAATAAGAAACTGCAAATTTAAGGAAAGGCAGGGGAGGACCTGATGAGTCAGAGCAGAAAAGTCAATATCTTGGTCATACTGATTTTTATAGGTGCTATAGCTGCTTTTTCATATTCTTATAACTCATATGTTACTAAGGTCGTTGCCGATGCCGCTTATAATGACAGAGAAATTCTTCGGAGCTACAACAATGAAATTATAAGTAAGCTCGTTTCGCAGGAATCTGCAGAAGAATGGTCGGAGATAGTTGACCAGTATGCGGATATAGTAATTATAATTGAAAATAGTGAAAATAAGGTTATTGCAAAAACTGAGGGCAGAAAATGGTCGGCTCTTGACGTAAAGGTGCAGACTCCCTTTAATTTTGGTGGTGAAGCCTATGTTATCAAGACATCGGTTTATCTGCTCAGGGATTACGTGGCAGACATAAGAGGAGTAGTAAAGTTTGTATTTATAGAGTTTATGATAGGCTTCGCCTCTCTCTGCCTTTTGATTTTCATTATTTACAGCATTATGCTCAGACATTACAAAGGTCTTTATAAGGCTATTGAGGAATATGAAAAAACAGGCAAGCTGAAAAAGATTGTTCTGAAAGGATATGCGGCAAAGGTATACAGCCGTTTTGAGTCACTGACTCAGAATCTCGACAGACAGCAACAGAATCAGCGACGTATCATTGCTTCTATTTCTCACGACATTAAAACACCTCTCACCTCAATAATGGGCTATGCTGAAAGACTCAGCAAGGACAACGTAAGTGAAGAAAGACGGGTGAGATATCTTGATACGGTATACGGCAAAAGTGTGGAGATATTACAGTTAGTCAACGAATTTGATGAATATCTGGAATTTAATATGCTGCAGGAATCAAAAATGAAAGCTGTCAGTGCCGAAATGCTTGCGGAGTTTGTCAGAAAAGAATATGCCGGTGATCTTGAGCTGGCAGATGTAAAGTTCAGCGTCAACAACTATGCCGACGAAGCAGAGGTGTATATTGACACAGGTAAATTCAAAAGAGTGTTCGGCAATATTTTAAGTAATTCTGTAAAGCATTTCAAAGAAAGAGAAAAAATCATAGATTTTGATATTTTATGTGACAGAGAAAAGCTTTATATAAACATCAGCGATAGCGGTAAGGGCGTTTCGGATGAAATGCTTGATGTTATTTTTGAGCCGTTTTATACCTCGGATGAGGGCAGAAAGGTTGCAGGCTTAGGTCTTGCAATCTGCCGTGAGATTGTGGATAGCCACGGTGGCAAAATCTATGCAACATCCTCTGTGTACGGA
This sequence comes from Acutalibacteraceae bacterium, assembly GCA_045631165.1. GTDB lineage: Bacteria > Bacillota > Clostridia > Oscillospirales > Acutalibacteraceae > UBA6857. The sequence continues at coordinate 11,191 of JAZQUF010000100.1, read as the reverse complement.
GGTCTTAAAATATGTATAGAGCTCAGCAGAGCCGACAAAAAGAACCGACTTTTTAAGTGATCGGAAGGGTACGTAGAATGCTTATTAATAAAAACGATGAAATCAAACTGAAAATAGATGCCCTGACCAATCTTGGAAGCGGCATCGGCAGATATAAGGAAATGGCTGTTTTTGTGGACGGTACAGCTGTGGGCGATGAGATAATTGCACATATAATCAAGGTTAAAAAGAACTATGCTGTGGGTAAGATTGCAAAAATCATAAAGCCCTCAAAGGACAGAATTCCCTGTGACTGTGAAGCTGCTTCTCAGTGTGGAGGCTGCGCCTTCAGACATATTTCTTATGAGGCTGAGCTCAGAGAAAAGAAGCAGGCAGTCAGCGATGTTATGGGCAGAATAGGCGGAGTGGATTTTGAAGCCGTGGATATACTTCACATTGAAGCCCCCGAGCGTTACAGAAATAAGGCTCAGATTCCCGTAGCACTTGACAAGGACGGAAATATCATTGCCGGCTTTTATTCAAAGCGTAGTCACAGAGTAATCAGCAGTGAGGACTGCCTTCTGCAGATGCCTCAGTTTAAGAATATCGTGGATGTAATCAAAAGATACATTGCTGAAAATCCCGTAACCGTCTATGATGAGAATACTCACAAGGGACTCGTAAGGCATATATATTTAAGACGAGGAAGAGTGACGGGAGAAATTATGGTTTGTCTCGTTGTGTGCGGCAGTACTCTGCCGAGACAGGACAGGCTCATAAATGCCCTGAGAGAGTGCGATGAAAACATAAAATCCGTAATACTCAATATAAATAAAAAAGACACCAATGTGGTGCTCGGTGAAGAATGTATTACTCTTTGGGGTAAGGATTATATTGAGGATGAGCTCTGCTCTCTAAGATTCAGAATATCACCGCTGTCCTTCTATCAGGTGAATCCTGAGGGGACGGAGATACTTTACGGTAAGGCAAGGGAATATGCAGGCCTTACAAATGGTGAGACACTTCTTGACCTTTACTGCGGTGCAGGTACCATAGGTCTTACTATGGCTGAAAATGCAAAGCAGGTAATCGGTGTTGAGGTTATTCCCGAAGCAATAGAAAATGCAAAGGAAAACGCTGAAATAAACGGCATAACCAATGCAAGATTCATATGCGACGATGCTTCAGGTGCGGCAAAAACACTTTTCAAAGAGGGTATCCGTCCTGATGTTGTAGTTCTTGACCCACCGAGAAAGGGCTGTAGCAGAGATGTTCTTGAAACTGTTGCCGATATGAATCCTGACAGGGTGGTATATGTGTCCTGTGACCCGGCTACCCTTGCAAGAGACTGCAAGATTTTTTCAGAACTCGGATATATGGTAAAGGAGTACACTGCAGTGGATATGTTCCCGCGGACAACCCACTGCGAGACAGTTGCACTTCTCAGAAAAATCAAATAACAACCATAAAAAAAGAAGCAATCCCTTGAGGATTGCTTCTGATTTTTTCGTTAACTTAGAAGGGGAGCTTGATGCTGCTAAGGTCAATCTTGCCGACAAGATCTTTAACTGTACCGATAACTTTTTCGAAATCGATCTTAGCTACGAGGTCTTTTACAGCAGCGATGATCTTTGCAAGAGGGATGTTGAAGTACTTGGACTTGCAAGCTTCGATGTGGTTGTCGAATTCAGCCTGTGAAATGAATGTTTTACCGCAGTAGTCACAACCAACGCTGTTCTTTGTGCAGATGTATTCGTGGTCTGCAAGATCAGCTTTAACGAAACCGTTGCCGCAGAAAGCACAAAGGCCACAGCCGCCTTCTAAGATGTGAGCGTTGTAATCAGCAGCGGTTGCTGCTGTGAAACCGCAGTCAGCGCATGTCTTAGTGGCTTCGCCTGCGAATGCTACAGTTGCCATTGAGCATACAAGAACAACTGCAAGGAGAAGTGATAATACCTTTTTCATTTTGGATATTCCTTTCCGTTCTTTAATTTTGTGTTGCGAATGTATCGCAATTCACTGTGTATGATAACATTTTTTGGTTATTATGTCAAGGCTTTTAAATGTTTTTACATTCTGTAAACCTGTTTTTTATATTGTGTTGCCTTAAAAAATAAAACCCCTCAGCACAAGGCTGAGGGTAACAACAAGGTGGTGAGAAAAGAACCTTGCCGTTGAAAAAAGAGTGAGAGCATAAAGCTCTGTTTTAAAATTGCAATATAGCAATTTACTTGATTATACGAATGGGTTCTGATATTGTCAACCCCCCTCGTGATATATCGTTTTCAGCCGCAAAGTGAGGGGGGTGGTTTCAGTGGGATTTATCCGTAAAACTTTTTGCTCTTGTTGTGCTTTTGTATTGACAAAACTTTCCCCAGAGTTTAAAATAATGTTTAAGAAAAACCAAGGAGATGAATTTATGAAAAAAATATTATCAGTTCTCTTATGTGTCAGTATGCTTTTAGGCTACGGTGTTCTTGCGGTCAATGCTGCAGATGACGAGCTTATAGTCAATGTTGTTACTGATATCCACTATGATAAGGATGCTCAGCTTGATACTGTTCCTGTAAGAAATACTATCAGTGAAACTTTTCCTCATGTAGCAGAAGCAGGTAAGCTTTACAGTGAATCAGAGGCTATAATTGACGCCTTTCTTAAAAAGGCTGCTGCTGACAGCAGTGAGGTGATTCTTGTTCCCGGCGACCTTGCTGATTCAGGCGTTTACCAAGAAATGATTGCAGTTGCCAAAATGTTCAGTAAATTTGAGGAAACAACCGGCAAGCAGATTTATGTTGTGCCCGGTAACCATGATGTGTCACAGACTGATGTATCACAGTTTATTAAAGTTTTTGCTGAGTTCGGTTATAACGAGGCTATAGCAAAGGATTCAAATTCAGGCTCTTATGTTGCAGAGCTTCCAAATGGCTACAGACTTCTTGCTATTGACAGCACCCTTACCCGTTCAGGTAACTGGGGATTCGACGAGGCAAGATCCGAATGGATTCGTCAGCAGGCCGAAAAGGCTCAGAAGGACGGCAAAAAGGTGATTGCAATGATGCATCACAACCTTCTTCCTCATCTTGTGCTCGGTGATGTTCTTATGCCCGGCTCAATCGTCGGCAATGCAGCAGGTATAAAGGATATTTTTGCAAAGTACGGTGTCAAGTATGTATTTACAGGCCACACCCATGAGGCAGATATCGCTTCATATACAGGCCCGAACGGTGAGGTTGTTTATGATATTGTAACAGGCTCTCTGAATGTATATCCCTGTCCCTACAGAACAGTTACTTTCGGTGATGAGGTTAAGTTTGAGACAAACTATGTGGATGAAATAGAAACCTCACTTGTGCCTGCAGGTATGAACGCAGAGGCTTTTGAGCTTATGAAGAATGATTTCACCGAGTATGCAAGAGTATGTGTATATCTCGGCTTTGAAATTACAATAAACGGTACTATCTGCAGTCCCTCATATCTTAAAAGCATACTTAAGCTCAATGCTGCAGATCATCCTGAAATGTGCGCACTTATTGATAAGGTTGCTCCGAAAATGAAGGAAGTTCTGAATATGCCTCTTTACGCTGAGGATGAAACCGAAGAAGGAAAGAGCATAGAGTCAATTCTTGCTGAACAAGATGTTACAATTCCCGAAAGCAAGTATAAAAATATGGCTGAGCTTGCTGTTGAGGTTTATGAAACCCACGCTTTAGGTGATGAGAATCTTCAGGCTTACAGCAAAGAGGTTGTTCTTGCTACAAAGGGTATCGGTGCAGTGCTTATCTATGCACTCAGTGGTGTAACTGCAGAGGAATATGCTCAGGCACTTACATTTGTATGTAATCTTCTTAAGGTTGAAGTACCTGCAGATCTCATCAGTTATGCCGGTGACACAATCAGCCGTTATGAGGGTATAAAGCTTGTTGTTTCAACTGCAATTCTTCCGCTTATGCTCAAAATTACCGTTGATGAGGGCATACCTGACAACAATGTGATACTGCCCGGTTATGCAGAATTAATCGAAGAAGAAAAGGAGCTCACCTTCCGTGAGAAGATTGAAGCATTCTTTATCAAGTTGTTCAGCTTTGTTATGAGTCTTTTCGCATTTATCTGATAAGTCAATATATATAAGCTATCGTAGGAAACTACGGTAGCTTTTTTCATTATCACCTATGACGGTACATAAGATTATATGAAAATATATTTTATGGAGGAAACTGTATGGTGTATCGCTTGAATAAGGGAAAGGCTATTATGTTTCTGGTTGTTCTTTTGTCAGCGTCGGTAGGACTGTGTATCTTATGTGGCTTCGCTTCGGCACAGACAGAGGTGCAGGAAAAAAGCTATATAAAATGGTTTGAGCTGAATGTATCCTTGTCAGCCCTCGAGGATGCTATGGAGCTTGATATTGCATCCTACGATAAGCTTTATCACATAAGCTGGATTGATACACTCTCTTATCTGGCGTGTAAAAACGGCAATAACTGGGCACGGTACTCGAAAAAGGACTTAAAGGCTATGACGGATAAGCTTGGTGATATGTATACTGTCGATGACCTTATGAGGGATAATAAATATTACAGCTTTTATAAAGAGGCTTTCACTGCGGCTTTAGGCGGAATACTCGGCGAGTATGAAAAGCAGGCGCCTGACGGTGAGGGCGGAAAGAAAACAGTTTCGGGTTACGGCCTTGTTGCATACAGTCCCATTGCTGAGGGATTTTCTTTTTCGCACTGTGATGATTTCGGCAATGCAAGAAGCTACGGCTATAAGCGTAAGCATTTAGGTCACGATATGATGGGATATGTGGGCACACCAATTGTTGCTGTTGAGGGTGGCACAGTGGAGTGCATTGGCTGGAATCAGTACGGAGGATGGCGACTTGGAATAAGAAGCTTTGACGGTAAAAGGTCATACTACTATGCGCATCTGAGAAAGGATTCGCCTTATGCTGAGGGTATAGAGGCAGGCACTTGCGTAAAGGCGGGGCAGGTAATAGGATATATGGGTATGACGGGCTACAGCACAAAAAGCAATGTCAACGGTATGAGTGTGCCGCATCTTCATTTCGGTATGCAGCTGATATTTCACGAGAGTCAGAAGGAGGGCGTAAATCAGATTTGGCTGGATATGTATAATCTTGTAAGACTCCTTCAGAAAAACAGAGCAACTGTTATCAGAAACAGTGAGACGGGGCAGTACGAGAGGAAATATGATATAATAACACCTGCATATCCCGAAGAACTGCAAAAATACCTGTATTAGTCTTGCTTTATAAAGAAATTTATATTATAATTATTTTGATATTTTATGCCGGCATAAAGGAGAAAATGTTATGGCAGAAAAGAGATATTGTGAAAAGGTTTTGTCTCTGGCCCTCGACCTTGGCAGAAATATGGTCAAGTGCGGAGCAGAGGTCAACAGAGCCGAGCAGGCTGTTATGAGAATCTGCTATGCCTACGGGATGGAAAAGGCTCAGGTTTTTTCGGTTGTTTCAATGATAATTGCCACGGTGGTTGACGAGGAAAGCGGTGCACATTCCCAGATGAGGAGAAGCTATTCTTATGGGGTGGATTTCGGAAAGCTTGAAAAGCTCAATGCACTTTCAAGACGAATCTGTGCCGAAAAGCCTGATATTGACGTTGTGAGAATTGAGCTTGAAAACATCTGCGTTCCGGATAAGCAATTCAGACTCAAATACTGTGTCGGATATATGATAGCGGCGGCCTCCTTTACGGTTTTCTTTGGCGGAACTCCTCTTGATGCTGTTGCTTCGGTGCCTATAGCGGCGGCAATATATGCTATGCAGACTTATATCAGAGTCAAGGGCGCAAGCAGACTGTTTTTCACAGCCCTCGAATCGGCAGTGGCAGGGCTTATGGCACTGGTGTTTGTTCATTTCGGCTTCGGCAACAATGCCGATATGATAATGATAGGTGACATAATGCTTCTTATCCCGGGACTTCAGCTTATCAATTCCCTGCGAGAAATGCTTCACGGCGACCTGATGTCGGGTATGCTTAGAATGCTTGAGTCGGTGATACTTGCAGTATCCATAGCGGGCGGCTTCGCCTTGCCTATATATTTCTGGAATCAGATAGGTTGACGGATAGGAGGTACAATATGGATTTAAGAGAAACTTTGATTATTGTTATCTCGGGTATGCTCGGTGCTGTAGGCTTCAGTATACTTTTCAGGTCTGATAAAAAGAGAATTTTCTGCAATGCCGTGGGCGGTGCACTGACTTGTCTTGTTTATATGATAAGTTGTTATTGCTTCGATCATATAGTGGTTCAGAATTTGTTTCCGGCACTTTTTGCTTCTATATACTCCGAGGTAATGGCGAGAGTGGTAAAGGCTCCTGCAACGCCTATTCTTGCCTGCTCGATTATTCCGCTGGTACCGGGCGGCAAGCTCTATTATACAACCTATTATTTTGTTACAAGCAATATGGAAAAGTTTGATATTACTCTCAGTGAAACCCTGCAGATTGCTACAGGTCTTGCGGTAGGTATTATCTGTGTTTCCGTTGTTGTCCATGAGCTTGGCAGACATAAGGCTAAAAAAATATTAGAAATAGATTAAACATAATAAGGAGAGAAAAAATATGAGCATCAAAAATACAATTGTTTCAGCAGCAGGTAAGGTTGTAGGTGTGTTTACAGGTCTTTCTCAGGCTGAAAATCAGAGAAGCAAAGCACCAAAGGTTATCACACCCGGTATGCCTGAGCTTCTCAGAAGCGTTGCGGCTCAGGGCGCAGTTCTTCTTAAGAATGACGGCACATTGCCACTCCCGAAAGACAGCACTGTTTCCCTTTTCGGCAGAGTACAGAATGATTGGTTCTTCACAGGCTACGGCTCAGGCGGTGACGTAAACAAACCCTATGCAGTAAATCTTACCCAGGGTATCAGAAATTGCGACAGCCTTAAGCTTAACGAAAAGCTTGCTGAGATTTATCTTGATTGGTGCAAGGAAAACCCCATTGACCACGGAATATGGGGACAATGGCCCAGATTCTATCCCGAGATGCCTCTTTATGAAAAGACCGCTAAGAAAGCTGCTGAAAAATCAGATTGTGCAGTTGTTGTTATCGGACGTTCAAGCGGTGAGGACAGAGAAAATGCCCTCGAAAAGGGTAGCTACTATATAACAGATGAAGAGCTCGGGCTTATGGATAAGGTAACAGCGGTGTTTGATAAGACAGTTGTATTGCTCAACATCGGCTGTATTATGGATCTTAGCTGGATGGATAAATACGGTGATAAGATTTCTGCTGCTATGATTGTATGGCAAGGCGGTATGGAAAGCGGTAATGCAATTGCTGATCTTCTTTCAGGCAAGGTTTCACCCTCAGGTAAGCTCAGTGCAACTGTTGCAAAAAACTATGAAAGCTTCCCGTCTTCAAAGGACTTCGGCAATAAGGAATTCAACAACTACACAGAGGATATTTATGTAGGCTACAGATATTTCGAAACCTTCGACAAGGACAGTGTTCAGTATCCCTTCGGCTTTGGCCTTAGCTACACTGAGTTCAAGACAGAGTTCGTGTCTCTGGATAAGACAGATGAGGGCTTCACTCTTAAATGCAAGGTGACAAATATCGGCAGTGTACCCTCAGCTTATGCTCCTCAGGTTTATGTGGAAAAACCCTGCGGTGTCCTTGGTAATCCCTACCGTGAGCTTGCGGCATTTGCTAAAACTGCAGTGCTCGCTGCAGGCGAAAGCGAAGAACTTTCAATGAATATCTCTATGTATGACCTTGCAAGCTATGATGACAGCGGTAAGACAGGCTTTAAGTCGGCTTATGTTATCGAAAAGGGCGAGTACGGCTTTGCACTCGGTGACAACGTAAGAGATGCGGTGAAGGTTGCAGAATGGACAAGCGATGAGAATACACTCTACGCTCAGCACAGACAGACAGCGGCTCCCAGAGCTGACTTTGATATCATCAAGGCTGTAAAAGAGGGCGACACATACAAGGCAGTAAAGGAAAAGGCTTTCAAAAAGCAGTATGACCTTAAGAAAATAATCCTCGAGGGTCTTCCCAAGGATATTCCTATGACAGGTGATAAGGGATATAAGCTCATCGATGTTAAAAACGGCAAGGTAAGTATGGAAGACTTCGTGGCTCAGCTGAGCCTTAAGGAGCTTGAAGCTATTTCACGCGGTGACTATAAGATGAACAGCCCCTTGGGTGCTCTGGGTAATGCAGGTGCACTTGGCGGTGTGCTTCCCTCACTTCGCAAAAAGGGTGTGCCCCCTTGTATCACAACAGACGGCCCCTCAGGCATCAGACTTTCAGCTTGCTGCTCACTTATGCCCATAGGCACACTTCTTGCAAGCACCTTCGACGAAAAGCTTGTTGAAGAGCTTATGATTAAAGAAGCAGGCGAAATGGCTGACAAGGAAACCGATATTCTCCTTGCTCCGGGTATGAATATTCACAGAAGTCCTCTCTGCGGAAGAAACTTCGAATATTTCTCAGAAGATCCATATCTCACAGGTAAGATTGCGGCAGCTTATGTCAGAGGTGTACAGTGCGCAGGTAAGAGTGCTTGTCCCAAGCATTACGCTTGTAACAATCAGGAATTCAACCGTAACGGCAACGATTCAAGACTTTCAGAAAGAGCACTGCGTCAGATTTATCTCAGAGGCTTTGAAATCTGTGTTAAGGAGTCAGCACCTAAGAATATTATGACATCGTATAACCTTATCAACGGTGTATGGGGTCACTACAACTACGAGCTTTGCACAATGATTCTCAGAGAAGAATGGGGATATGAGGGCAATGTTATGACTGACTGGTGGATGAGAAAGTCAAAGAGTCAGGAATTCCCCGAGATGTGCGACCAGGCTTACAGAGTGAGAGCTCAGGTTGACGTGCTTATGCCCGGTGGCGGAAGAGTTGTTATTTTCAAGAAGCCTGACGGAACACTTCTGAAGACTTACGGCAAGAAAGAGGGTATTACTCTCGGTGAGCTTCAGAGAACTGCGATGAATGTATTGAGATTTGCAATGAACTCAACTGCAATGGACAGAATCTAAGTAATAAAAATAAGTAAAGTTTTGGCGAGCTTTTACAAAAGCCCGTGGGGTGCGGGGCAACGCCCTGCAAAGATTAAAGTATTTGCTTGTTATAACTAACACAAAACCGACAGGGAAAATCCTGTCGGTTTGTTGCTTTTATCTTTGAGGCAGATTTAGTTTTTTCTCTCTTTATGGGACTCTGTCCCATGCCCTGCAAACTTTTGTAAAAGTTTGACAAAACTTTACTTATTCTTCTTTGCCTCAAGTCTGTATATGGGCTGACCCAAATCACTGAATCTCTTCTCATACTCGGTGACGATATTACCCTCAAAATCACTGTTGTGAAGGTCAAGAGATACATTCTCTATTCTGTAACCTGCCGCGGAAAACTCTTCTATAGAAAACTCAAAGAAGTGCATATTGTCGGTCTTCTGATGAATCTCACCGTTTTCAGTGAGAAGCTTCTCATAAAGTGAGAGGAAGTCTCTGTGAGTGAGACGGTGCTTTGCATATCTCACTTTGGGATAGGGACAGGAAAAGTTGAGGTAAATAAGCTCAATGCTGTTTTCGGGGATGTACTTGGGGAGATACTCAGCACCGCCACAGATGAAGCGTACATTCTTAAGACCGATGCTCTGGGCTTTTTCAACAGCGGCAACAATAACATTTTTCACCTTTTCAACTGCGATGAAGTTGATATCGGGGTGTCTCTGGGCAAGCTCAAATATAAACTGCCCCTTGCCGCAACCTATTTCCATTCTGACGGGGTTGTCGTTTCCGAAAATCTCTTTATAATCAAAATATTCTTTTTCTTCTATAGCCTTGTTGAAGTCTCTTTCGTCGCTTTTTGTTTCGAGTATAAGCCCGCTTACAGCGTCAATTCTTTCATCAAGATACTTCTTTTTTCTCATTCTCATAAGGGATACCTCAGCCTTCTTTAATCTGTGGAAATATTATAATACTATACGACGCTTTTGTCAAAAGTTTTCGCCTTAAAACTGATGTAAAAATGAACAAAAAAGCTCTTTTGCCTTTGGATAACATTCCCAAAAGTGATAACAGTTTATGATGAGAGGTTGACATTGCCGAGCGTTGAATTATATAATATCCTCAGGTATAGAGTCAGCGTGACTCGGTACAAAAAATATATACGGAGGAAATTATAATGAAAACACTCAAAAAAATTCTGTGTGCAGTTCTTTGTGTGCTTATGGCAATGTCTTCAATGGTATTTGCCACTGCAGAACCTGCGGCAGAGGAAACAAAGCCTATCACTCAGGAGGACTTCATTACAGTCAAGGGCAGAAAGCTCGTCAATCAGAAGGGTGAAACCGTTCAGCTCAAGGGCGTCAACCTCGGTGCGTGGCTCGTAAGAGAAGACTGGCTCAACCCTGACCACATCGGTATGAAGGATGAGGTTTATGCAGGCTTGTCAGAAGCTGACAAGGCAGTTTACGATGAGTATAAGGACAAGGTTTACGATGGCGAAATGATTTATGACGCCTTGGAAAAGCGCTTTGGCAGAGATGCTGCTCAGGAGCTTCTCAACACCTTCTATGACAACTGGATTACAGAATGGGACCTTGACAATATCAAGTCATTAGGCTTCAACTGTGTACGTGTGCCCTTCTGGTACAGAAACTTCTATTATGATGATGAGGGTACAAAAATCCTCGACGAAAACGGTGACTGGGATTTCTCAAGACTCGACTGGGTTGTAGAGGAATGCGGTGAAAGAGGCCTTTATGTAATCCTTGATATGCACGGTGCTGTAGGCTCACAGTCAGATGCTCCCCATTCAGGCAGAGCATTCCAGGGCGCACAGCTTATGGAAAACAGCGAGCAGGGTGAAAAATACCGTGAACTCACAGACGAGCTCTGGACAGCAATTGCAACAAGATTCAAGGGTAACCCCACAGTTGCTATGTATGACCTTCTCAATGAGCCTATGTGTGATGTTCAGTGCTCAGAAATCCAGAGAAGAATCAAAAACGAGACTATCTATACACGTCTTTACAATACAGTAAGAGCAGTTGATGAAGATCACGTTATTTCAATGGAAGCTATCTGGACAGGTTTTGCTCTTCCCACTACATATATGAGAGGCTGGAAGAATGTTTCCTATCAGGTACACTTCTATAACAATTCAGACTTTATCTTCAACTTCTTCCTTCTTCTTACAATGGC
>JAZQUF010000099.1:0-4406 GCA_045631165.1 Acutalibacteraceae bacterium | reverse complement strand
TTATTATACATTATTTTCACAAAAAATCAATGCTTTAACGCAATAAAACTACGACGGGGTTCATATATAAAGTTGAAAGGGAGGCTCCAAGAGCCTCCCTTTCAATATATTTTCTCTTTTTAAAAGCATCAAATATGCTCTCACTCATTTGCATCACTAAAGTGTATACATTCTATCACCTTTCGTTCTTTAATGCAATATCCAAACTAACCAAATAAAAAGGCTGATTTTTGTTACTATTTCCCTTTTTAAGCGATAAAGTGCCGATAATAAGATTATTAAAATGTATATTATACACAAAATATTTCACCTGATTTTACCAAAGCGCTCTGTTATCATAAAATAATTGTTCACAATGTATAAAAAAATTCACAAATAAGTGGAAAAATAAAAAAATCTGTGCTATAATATTGTTTATGAATTTATGACCTGCCCGAAAAGGCAGTCACACTATAAAAAAACAGAGGTGCAAAATATGAGTTTCAAAGAGTTAATCATCAATGCAGGCAGTTCTTCACTTAAGTATCAGGTATTCGATATGCCCGAAGCAAAGGTTATCGCTAAGGGTATTTTCGAGCAGATCGGTACAGCCTGCACATTCACACACAAGGTTGACAAAGATGGCGAGGAAGTTAAAGTTTTCAACAAAAAGCCCGTTCAGGCAATGGACCACAACGATGCTATCACAATCCTCCTCGATACTCTCACCGACAAGGAAATCGGTATCCTTGAATCAATGGCTGACATTAATGCTGTTGGTCACCGTGTACTCCACGGCGGCGAAGAGTTCAGCGGCAGTGTACTCGTAACAGAGGATGTTAAGGCTGCAGTAAGAAGATGCATTCCCCTTGGCCCTCTCCATAACCCTGCTAACCTTACAGGTATTGAGGTTTGCGAAAAGATTATGGCAGGTATTCCTCAGGTTGCTGTATTTGACACAGCTTTCCACGCTACTATCCCCGACTACGCATATATGTATGCTCTCCCCTACAAATACTATCTTAAGCACGGCATCAGAAAGTACGGCTTCCACGGCACAAGCCACAGATACGTTTCAGCACGTGCTACTGACTTCCTTATGAAGAAGTACCCCGGCAAGTACAACGCTGACGAGCTCAGAGTTGTAACCTGTCATCTCGGTAACGGCTCATCAATCTCAGCTGTTAAGGGTGGCAAGTGCTTCGATACAACTATGGGTCTTACTCCTCTTGAGGGTATTATGATGGGCACACGTTCAGGCTCAATCGACCCCGCTATCATCGCTGTTCTTTGCGAAAAGGAAGGCCTCACCGCTAAAGAGGTTGACAACATCCTCAACAAAAAGTCAGGTATGCTCGGTCTTACAGCAGAGTACGATGAAAACTATAATGAAATCGAAGGCACAGCAACAAGCGACAACAGAACAATCGAAGGTCGTTCAAAGAGTGGCGACAAGAGAGCTCAGCTTGTTGAACAGATGCTTTGCCATCAGCTTGTAAAATATATCGGTGGTTTCGCTGCTGCTATGGGTGGCGTAGATGCTGTAGTATTCACAGGCGGTATCGGTGAAAACAATCCTCACTACCGCACATGGGTTGCTGAAAAGCTCGGCTTCCTCGGCACTGCTATCAACGAAGAGGCTAATGCAGTTCGCGGTGAAGAGATCGAAATCTCAACTGAAGACAGTGCTCTCAAGCTTCTTGTTCTTCCCACTGATGAAGAGCTTCTCATCGCTCAGGACACATACGAGCTTGCAAAATAAATCAGCGCGTTTTGGTGACTTTTGGGCATCGTCGCTGAAGCGCCACCTGTGGTGGATAAAGCGAGGCGAGGATGGCGCAGCGGTCAAATTTCATAGGCCGTGGGGCCGTAATGAAATTTGGGAACCGCAAGAGGGATAGGCAAAAGTCACGCCCCGCGGCGAGGGCAACAATGAATTGCCTGACGGCATGAATTGCACTGATGGTGCATAAATTTAAGCTACGCTTGATTAAAAATGCAGAGAACTTTTTCTCTGCATTTTTTTGCATTATGACACAAAAAGTCCACAATCAGCCGTTATCATATAATCACAGGAGGGATCCCTGATGTATAAAATCTTAATTGCAGACGATGAAATAAAAATAAGAGAAACCCTCAGAGACTATCTGACATCAAAAGGCTTTTCTGTCACATTGGCAAAAGACGGTGAGGCGGCAGTGTACTCTGCCGAAACGGAAAGCTTTGATCTTGTGATTTTAGATGTGATGATGCCAAAAAAAGACGGACTCACGGCTTGCAAAGAAATAAGAGCGTTTACAGATATACCCATACTCTTTTTATCAGCATTGGGCGAAGAAGAGCATCTTCTCAGTGGCTACAGATTCGGCGGAGATGATTATATTGTCAAGCCTTTTCCTTTGGCGGTGCTTTGCGAGAAAATCTCGGCTATGATTAAGCGTCATAAGGGCGTCGATGCTGACCACAGCATAAGTGAGTCGGGTATCAGGCTGTGCCTTAAAACAAGGCAGGTTTTCTGCGGTGATGAAGAGATAAAGCTGTCGCAGAAAGATTTCGAGATACTGCTTCTGCTGATGCAGAATAAGGGAACAATCCTAAGCCGTGATATAATCCTCAACAAAATATGGAGCTGGGACTTCGACGGAGACAACCGCACGGTTGACACTCACATCAAACGAATCAGAAAGGCACTGGGCGATAAGGCGAGTCTTATTGTCACCAAGTCAGGTTTGGGGTACTCTTTTAAAAAGGAGGAGTAAGTATGACCAGAAAAAAACTGAGGAAAGCTATAATTATCGGTATAGTGATGTTTTATATTGTGGCATCAGGTCTGATGCTATCTATTTGTGAGTTTTATCAGGAAAGGCAAAATGACCGAACGATATCAAACTTATTAAGTGCAGATTATTCTAAATATGTGACAGGCAATTTTGAGGATGTTGAGACAGATACCAAAGAAAAATCTGATGCAGTAGCAAGAACAGCCTTACATTATTACGGCCGTCTTATAAGAGGCATTTATAAATATCCGTTTTCCATTGCCTTGCAAGACAGAGAAGGCAATATTATGTATCTTTCAGATAACTATTTATATTGGTATAGCTGGGGTGAGGATGTATATGTCAGTCTTGACGATTATCTGACAGAGGAAATAAAAAAAGAGCTTAAAGAGGTTAATAAAAGAAAATATAATGCTCTGATAGATGAAATGAGACTTTATTTTGACGGAGAAAAATATATCCCTGTTGAGGTTGATTTCAAAGGACAGGGGTCTCATAAAGATTATAGAAAGACTGTTAAATTTAGCAACTATGAAGTTAATAAAGTCATAGTTAATAACCCAATATCTGCGACAATTCATCTGCATGAACTTGCAACAGAGTTTTATAATAGACCTTATTATAATATGCTTAGAGATTTAATAGACGAACGCTACGAACAGCGAAAAGACGATATCGGCGAAGGATTTGGCGAACATATCGGAGCAGGGTATACCGGCGGAGATGGTTATTGTGTCGGTGATGGAGATATAGCACTAGGCGAGGGCTACAGAACCTATTTTGCTTTCAGATATAATCCGTATCTTGTTACTTTATTTTCAGATGATTATCAGACAATGTTGATGCTTTTAGCTATAATATTCACTGTTGCTGGAATTATCTTCTACATAATGTGTATGAGAGTTATAGATAAAAGCCAAAAACTTGACGAAGCCAGAAACACCTTCATTTCAGGTGCATCTCACGAGCTGAAAACACCTCTGGCTGTCATACAGAATCAGTGCGAATGTATAATGGAAAACATCGCACCCGAGAAGAACGAGGAGTACATAAAATCCATCTATGACGAAGCACTGAGAATGAATGGCATTGTGTCGTCGCTACTAAGCTACAGCAGAATTTCTCAGCTGACATCTGTCGAGAAAGAAAAATGCAATCTCAGCGAGCTTCTCAGAGAAGAGATAGCAAATTACAGCAAATTTGCCGAAAACAACGGTGTGACCATAACAGCTGACATCGACGATGACATCTATGCTGAATGCAACGCGCAGATGATGAAAATAGCTTTCGGCAACTACATTTCAAATGCTATAAAATACTCTGTCGGTGACAAGAAAGTCTATATAAAGCTCCACAAAAACAGTGCTGTTACTATGGAAGTTATCAACCCTGCCGAAAAGGAAAGTGCTGATATTGCATCCAAAGCCTGGAATGAATTTTCCAGAGGTGATGCTTCCCGGCAGCGTCAGGGAGTGAGTATCGGTATGGGGTTGCCCATATGTAAGAAGATATTTGAGCTTCACGGTTACAGAGGCTATTCACAGTATAAGGACGGCAATATAACTTTCAGCATCTATATGTAAGCTGACTGCAACAGGGTGGTGTGGCGGCTCCATAGGCGAAGGTCGTTCGCCTCAAGGAAAGCGG
>JAZQUF010000098.1:0-5726 GCA_045631165.1 Acutalibacteraceae bacterium | reverse complement strand
TCATACATAAACATAAGCTCACACTGGCCTACTGTTGCAGCAGCCTGTCTGCCTGGGATATCCTTGGGTCTTTCCTTGAGACCGAGCTTGCCCACACCGACACCGATAGCACCCGAGGTTACGAGAACAACCTCCATACCTGAGTTGTGCAAATCTGCAAGAACACTGCACAGCTTCACCATACGTCTGATATTGATTTTGCCTGTTTCATATGTAAGGGTAGATGTACCCACTTTTACTACTATTCTTTTTGCTGAGGAAACAGCGTTCATTTTTATCAATCCCTTTTATTAATTCTCGCACCTACAGTGCATATCTGGTTTACCATAGAAAACATATCGAGTCAGTGCAGCTGACATATTGACCTCGCCGGTCAGGCATCCTTTTTCCTGGCGCGGAAAAAGGATCAAAAACGCGCAGATTTTTGCGCTGTTATTTTATCGCATTTCCTAAAATTCTCTCATACTCTTCTCTCGTTTTCACCTTGCCAACTGCCGTAAAGCTCATCTTGTCAAGGCAAAGGTATTTATCGCTGACCTTAACCACGTCTTCGAGAGTAATTGACTTTATGCTGTTTATGATATCGTCATCCTCTATGAAATGACCGAGCATCAGCAGATTATAGCCCATTGAGGAAAGCTTGGACTGTGGCTGCTCTCGTGCCATTATGAGGCTCGAAATAAGCTTTTCTTTTGCAATGGCAACCTGTCTTTCTGTGACATTCTCACTGAAAGAGCCGACTATGTCTGTGATTTCATTTATTGCTTTTTCTTCCGAGTCAGGTGAAAGGCTCACGGATACGGCAATGTACCCGCCGCCACGGTATCTTCCAAGCCAGGAATCAACACTGTAGCAAAGGCCTAATTCTTCTCTTATTCTCTGATAAAGCATTGAAGATGTACCCGTGCCGAGAATGAACATACAAACCTGCAAGGGATATAAATCCTCGTGCTCTATGCCTACACCGTCAAAGCACATCATAAGATGAGTCTGCTCAGTGGGCATTGTCTTAAGAGAGATATCCTTATTAAAGGGCACAGGATAAAACGGGTCTGCTACACTTTTTTCGGGCATATCTGAAAAATATTCCCTGACCTTCTGAAGCATCTCATCTTCGTCAAAGTTACCGCTGATACCGATAACAGTTCTGTCGGCACAGTAGTTTTCATTCATGTATTTTTCTATATCTTCTTTTCTGAAGGCACTTACAGTTTCTTTTTCACCGAGGATTTTCATTTCCAGAGTAGTGCCCTTGAAGAGGCTGCTTTCATTGACCTCATAAACCACATCGCTGGGGTCATCATCACACATATTGATTTCCTCTAATACTACACCCTTTTCTGTCTCTATATCCTTTTCGTCAAGCCTCGGATATCTTATCATATCAAAGAGAATATCCGCCGCCTTTATTATCTGATAATCAAGAGCCTTGGTATAAAAGAAGGTGTATTCCTTGGTGGTATAAGCGTTGACGTGAGCACCTATTTCATCCATACCCTCGGCAATCTCAAAGCCTGAGCGTTTGGCGGAGCCTTTAAAGACCATATGCTCTATGAAGTGAGAGATACCGCTGATGTCGGCAGTCTCATTTCTTGAGCCCGACATAACCCATACGCCGACAGTTGCCGAGCGTAGGTCATCTCTTTTATGTGTGAATATTCTCAGACCGTTAGAAAGGGTGATAAGGTTCATTAAGAGGGATGCCTCCTGTTAATCTAAAAATTGTGAATTATAAATCTCGGCATAGAAGCCATCCTTAGCCATAAGCTCCTTATGTGTGCCTGTCTCTACAATTTTACCCTCATTCATAACGAGGATTTTGTCAGCTTTTCTGATTGTTGAAAGTCTGTGGGCAATAACAAAGTTTGTTCTGCCCTCCATAAGATTCTGCATAGCCTGCTGAATCTGCATTTCTGTTCTTGTATCGACGCTTGAGGTTGCCTCGTCAAGAATAAGTATATCGGGTGATGCAAGAATTGCTCTTGCGATAGTGATAAGCTGTCTCTGACCTGCACTGAGATTTGCACCGTCCTCCTCGAGCATTGTATCGTAGCCATCGGGAAGAAGTGATATGAAGCGGTCAACTCTGGCAGCCTTTACAGCGTTTCTGAATTCGGCTTCTGTTGCGCTCTGGTTACCGTACATTATATTTTCTCTTACTGTACCCTCAAAGAGCCAGGTATCCTGAAGCACCATGCCCATAACACTGCGCAGATTTTTTCTTGAAATGTCTCTGATATCAATATCATCAACCTTGATTTTACCGGATTTGATTTCATAGAATCTCATAAGCAGATTAACGATGGTTGTCTTACCTGCACCTGTGGGGCCTACAATAGCAACGAGCTCGCCCTTATCCACCTTGAGACTGAATTTCTCAATAAGAGGCTTTTCGGGTAAATATGAAAAGCTTACATCCTCGAATTCAATACTGCTGCCCTTTTCAATTTCAGTAACAGCTGCATCGTCAGTTTCTTCATCTGCATCCAGAATATTGAATACACGCTCTGCACTCGCAAGTGAGGACTGAAGATTGTTGGCGATGTTACTAAGGTCCACGATGGGCTGCATAACAAGCTTGGTATATGCGATAAACACGGTAATGGCACTTACGGTCTGCTCGCCCTTAATAATAAGATAACCGCCTATTACACAAATAATCACGTAGCCTGCATTATTAGCAAAATTAATCATGGGACTGAGTATACCTGAAAGGAACTGTGCCTTTCTGCCTGACTCACAAAGAGCCTCGTTAACCTCGTCAAACTCCTCTATGGCCTTTTTCTCGTGGCCGTATGCCTTGACGATGCGGTGACCTGTGAACATTTCTTCAATATGACCGTTGACGTCACCTGTTACCTTCCACTGCTGACGGAAGTAAACCTTTGAAAAGCGCAGTACCACCATAGCAATAACCAGACATACGGGGAAGGGCATAAGTGATGCAATAGTAAGTGATCTGCTGTAGTAAATCATTATACCCATAACACCTGCAAAGGTAACCACGCTTGTAATAATCTGAAGAAGGTTATTCTGGAGGGTATTGTTTATGTTGTCGATATCGTTGGTGATTCTCGAAAGGATATCACCTTTGTTGTGAGCATCAAAATATGAAAGGGGAAGCTTTGAAAGCTTCAGGTTGATTTCACGGCGGAGCCTTGTGATGAGTCCCTGAACCACGCCTGCCATAATATAGTGCTGCAAAAATCCGAAGACGGAACTTGCCACATATATTGCTAAAATGGTCAGCAGAATATCATAAATAGCTGAGAAATCCATTTTGCCTGTTGCAAGCTTGTTTTTTACCTGCACATCGAGGACATCGATGATATCACCTAAGTATTTGGGACCCAATACAGACAGCGCTGAGCTGATTGAAGCACATACAACTGTCACAACAACAAGAATTTCCTTGCCCTTTAAAAGAGCTAAAAGCTTCTTTGCCGTACCCATAAAATTGGCAGGCTTTTCCTTGCTGTTTTTTCCGGGATCACGGTATGCCGCATATTTATCTTCTTTAGCTGACTTTCTTTTAGTCTTTACGTCCTTGATTTTCATGCTGTCACCTCCTCAGTCATCTGAGAATGGTAAATTTCCTTATAAACCTCACAGCTTTCCATAAGCTCGCTGTGTCTGCCCATACCGACAATTCTGCCCTCATCGAGAACAACTATATTGTCTGCATCCATAATTGTGCCCACACGCTGTGCTACAATTATAACCGTTGCGTCGATATTTTCTCTTATGGCCTTGCGCAGAGCCGCATCTGTGCGGAAGTCGAGAGCCGAGAATGTGTCGTCAAAGATATAGACATCGGCATTTCTCACAAGAGCTCTCGCAATAGAAAGTCTCTGCTTCTGACCGCCTGAAAGATTGGTACCGTTCTGGCTAATCATTGAGTCCATACCGTCTGTGAGCTTGTCCACAAATTCTGCACTCTGAGAGATTTCGAGAGCCTTTCTGAGCTGAGCTTCTGTGGCATTTTCATCACCGTAGAGAAGATTTTCTCTGACACTGCCGCTGAAAAGAAGCGCCTTCTGAGGCACAAAGCCGATCTTTGAATGAAGGTCATCCTGTCTCAGGCTTCTTATATCCTTGCCACCGAAAAGGATTTCTCCCTTATTTACATCATAAAATCTCATAATGAGGTTTGCCACAGTGGATTTTCCGCTGCCTGTTGAGCCGATAATTGCAGTTACCTTGCCCTTCTGCGCTTTGAAGGATATATCGGAAAGCGCATAGCTTTCTCCCTCGCTGTAGCCGAAGGATACGTTTCTGAATTCTACGGTACCGCGGACATCTTCATCCACAGTCTCAGCATTTTCAGGGTCATTGATTGAGGGCTCAAGGTTTAAAATTTCAGTTATTCTCACTGCAGAAATTTTTGCTCTGGGTACAATAACAAACATAGCCGCTGTCATAGTAACTGCTGAAACTATCATAATCATATAAATTACAAAGGCCTGCAGATCGCCTATGGCACTCATAAGCTTTTCGGCTTCTGTGATATGATCCATTGAGTTAAAGTTGTTCGCCGCAATTAAAATAAGAAGGTCAAGAGCGATGATAATAAGCACAATGCAAATAGGTATAAGAACTGACATCATACGCTGAAATTTAAGGGTAAGACCTGAGAGCGCTTCATTTCTCTCGTCGAATTTAGCATCCTCTGTCTCTGTACGGTTGAAGGCTCTGATTACTCTTATACCGCTGAGTTTTTCTCTTATGAAGCGGTTTACTGAGTCAACAAGCTTCTGTCTCTTTCTGAAAATAGGAATAACCAGTCTGATTACAATAGCCGCAATCAACGCAATAATAGGGATAACTGCAAAAATAACCGTTGCAAGCTTCGGATTGAGAATGAAGGACATAACAACACCGCCCAGAAGCATAATGGGCACGGAAATAATCATTCGAAGACAGGTAAGCACAAAGTCCTGGATAACTCTTACGTCGTTGGTACAGCGTGTGATAAGAGAGGGTGTGCCTATTTTATCGATATCTCTCTGGGATAAATCTTCAACCTTCAGGAAAATCTCACGGCGCAGAAGCTTACCGTAAATAGCTGAGGTCTTACTTGAGAAGTAGCTGTTGAATATAGCAATAACCACACCGAGAGCGGATACTCCCATCATAATGAGACCCACTCTTTTAACGTAGTCAATATCGCTGTTTGCAATGCCGTTATTGATAATAGACGACATAAGCATAGGCAGAACAAGATTGCTCACCTGAGATAAAACAGCAAAAATCATCGCTGCGATTACAGGCTTTTTAATATATTTCAAATGCTTCAGAAGTTGTTTCAAAACTGAGTCCTCCCATAATTTTAAACATAGAGCTACAATTATACAGTAGTATAGCAAATCAATATGAATAATGTGTAAACCGACACAAAAAAAGACTATACGGAAATTACAATATTGTTACAATCGTGTTTTATTTGCTGGATAGATACAGGTAGGTTGTGCTTTTGTGGTTTTTGTTTGTATTTCCTTTTACCGCTTACTGAGAAACTTGTATGCTCGGCTTTTATGATTTTTGTTTGTAGTTTCTATTATGTTCTGCACCGCTCGAGGCGCGGGGCCTCTTACTTTTGTCGGTTGTGACAAGAACCCCTCAGTCAAAATCGCGAGCGATTTCGACAGCTCCCCTTTCAGGGGCGCCAAGATGCAAAAACACGCTTTGCTTATTCGTCCGCAAGTGATAAAAATTACCGGGTCGGG
>JAZQUF010000097.1:0-45157 GCA_045631165.1 Acutalibacteraceae bacterium | reverse complement strand
ACAATATTCAGCATCTTTCTTACAAGTGACTTATTCATAGCATCACCTCAGTAATTATTCTACCAAGCTGTAACCGTCGGCAGTTACCTTAAATACAATGTCTCCCATTTCGTCGGTGCGCAGACTTGTCATTGCATTTTCATCAATATAATCAAGTGCCTCCTTATGAGGATGGCCGTAGCTATTGCCCTCTCCGCAGGAAATAACTGCAACATCAGCATTAACTGCATCAAGATAAGGCTCGTAAATTGATGTGCTTGAGCCGTGATGTCCGAGTGCGATTACATCAGCTTCCCAATCATAAACGGTTTCGTCGAATATGCTTCTGAGCTCTCCCTTTTCAGCATCGGCAAGAACAGTAAACTTCGTGTCAAAAGCCTCAATATTACAAATAATTGACATATTATTAAGGTTATCATCCTGCTCGACAGGTGCAATAGCATGAAGTGTAATTTCATCGTTAAAATTATGGTGATAACCCTCATCAAAGATAAATTTTGTATCAATATCTTTTTCAAAAACTGCTGTGAGCAAATCTTCATATACTCGGGTTGTTGGTGTGTTGAACTCTTCGAGCTCAGGCATTATAACATTATAAGTTGGAAAAGCATAAAGCACATCGTCAAGTCCGCCGATATGATCTGAGTGAGGATGCGACGCAACTACATACTCAAGTGATGTTATCCCAACATCCTTAAGATAGTCAACAACTACTTGTCCGTAATCATTTTCGCCTGCGTCAATCAATATACCATTTGTGCCCTGCTGAATGAGAGTTGAGCTACCCTGACCTACATCGATAAAATGAACATAAACAGCATCACCTTTAGCAAACTCACTGACATCAACATTTTCAGTTATAACATCCTTTGCTTCATATGCGAAAAAAGCAAGTATAACAGCAATAATTATGCCTATAAGTTTTTTAGTATTATTCTTACTTTTTCTTCTTGCCATAACTCTTGCCTCCGTATCTGTTTGTATTTGCAGATTTAGATTTGCCGTAAGTTTGTTTTTTACCCGTACCGTCACCTTTTATAAGGCATTTTTCATCAGTGCCAATCAGGTCGTAGCGCCCTGCTTTTTTCAAAGCTTTTATAATTACGTCTTTATTAGCAGGATTGTAATACTGTAAAAGAGCTCTCTGCATGGCTTTTTCTTCGGGTGTTTTTGCAACATAGACCTCTTTCATTGTGTACGGGTCAAGCCCCGTGTAAAACATACAGGTCGAAATCGTACCGGGTGTGGGATAGAAATCCTGCACCTGCTCAGGTCTGATGCCTCTCTTTTTAAGGAAAAGCGCAAGCTCAATAGCATCTTCAATTCTTGAGCCGGGATGAGACGACATAAGATACGGTACAAGATATTGCTCCTTGCCGACTGATTTGCTCAGCTCAAAATATCGCTGAGAGAATCTGACATATGTGTCAATATAAGGCTTACCCATTTTTTCAAGTACCATTGCACTGCAATGCTCGGGAGCAACCTTAAGCTGACCACTGACGTGATGGCGGATAAGCTCCTTAAAGAAAGTTTCATCTGTGTCTTTGAGCATATAATCATATCTGATACCTGAACGGATAAAGACCTTCTTTATGCCTTTTATCTTTCTCATATCACGGAGAATATCAATATACTCACTGTGATCCGCCTTAAGATTTGGGCAAACCTTAGGTGCAAGGCAATGCTTACCTTTGCAAAGACCAAGGGTCTTCTGCTTTTCGCATGAGGGCTGACGGAAGTTTGCAGTTGGGCCTCCGACATCGTGAATGTAGCCCTTGAAGTCCGGCATCTTGGTAAGATGTTCAGCTTCTTTAAGAACAGACTCTTTGCTACGGCAGGTTACATATCTGCCCTGATGAAAAGCAATGGAACAGAAGTTACAACCACCAAAACATCCGCGGTTGTGGATAATTGAAAATTTAACCTCTTCTATACCCGGCACACCACCGTCTTTTTCATATGAAGGATGATAGTTTCTTTCATAAGGCAAATCATAAATCTCATCAAGCTCTTCAGTAGTAAGAGGAGGCATCGGAGGATTCTGAACAAGCATCTTGTTACCGTGACGCTGTTTAACAATCTTACCCCTGATATGATCCTGCTCATCCTGCTGAATACGACAGGATACAGCATACTCTTTTTTACTTTTCACTACATTCTCATAAGACGGACATTCTGCCCCCATCAGAGGTGTATCAGTAACATCGCATACATAGCAAGTTCCTTTTACATCACGGATGGTATTGATATCCTCACCCATTCTAAGTCGCTCTGCAATTTCGATTATAGCTTTTTCGCCCATACCAAACGAGAGAATATCAGCCTGAGCATCAAAGATAACAGAGCGTCTGATTTTATCATCCCAATAGTCATAATGGGCAAAGCGTCGAAGCGAAGCCTCAAGTCCACCTATAATAATAGGTACATTTCCATAAGCTTCACGGATGCGGTTTGAATAGACAATTACAGCTCTGTCGGGTCTCATACCAGCCTTACCACCGGGGGTATAAGCATCTTCGCTACGCTTTTTCTTGGCCGCAGTGTAATGAGCTACCATAGAATCGATATTGCCTGATGTTACAAGGAAACCAAGTCTCGGTCTACCGTATTCCTTAAAGGCTTCGGCAGAGTGCCAATCAGGCTGAGAGAGGATTCCAACGGTAAAGCCATTATATTCAAGGACTCTGGAAATAATTGCAGGTCCGAATGAGGGGTGGTCAACATAAGCATCGCCTATAACATAGACAAAATCAACCTCATCCCAACCTCTGTCAAGTGCATCCTTTTTATTGATAGGTAAAAAATTACTCATAATAACCTTCATTAGGGCAGAGAGTTATCCCTGCCCTATTCCTTTTATTAGTCTGAGAAAATATCATATTCTTCTTCTGAAGTTTCAGGCTCGTTACCTGCAGCCTTCATTTCAAGATACTGAGCTCTTGATACAAGCACCTTTCTCGGCTTGTTGCCCTCTGCAGCACTTACAAAGCCCAATTCTTCAAGCTGATCCATAATACGACCTGCTCTTGCGTATCCTACACCAAGTTTACGCTGAATGGCGGTAGTTGAAGCAATGTCTGCAAGGGTGATAAGATCCATTGCATCATCAATAAGAGCATCATAATTTCCGCCATCATCGCCGACACTTGCACTGCCTGACTTTTTCTTGCCACCCGAGTTATCGGCAACAGCGTTTCTTTCGATTTCACTCATAATGTTATCATCATACTCAGCATTTTCCTGAGCCTTGATGAAAGTAACAATTCTTTCGATTTCTTCGTCTGAAAGATACGCACCCTGAATACGTACAGGCTTTGTAATACCAACAGGACTAAAAAGCATATCACCGTTACCGAGAAGATTTTCAGCACCGATACAGTCAAGAATAGTTCTTGAGTCAACCTGAGATGAAACTGAAAGAGAAAGTCTCGAGGGAATATTAGCCTTGATAACACCAGTAATAACGTCAACAGAAGGTCTCTGTGTAGCAACAACAAGATGCATACCTGCGGCTCTTGCCTTCTGAGCAAGACGGCAGATAGAGTCTTCTACCTCTTTAGGTGATACCATCATAAGGTCATTGAGCTCGTCAATGAAAATAACAATCTGAGGCATAGGTTCTATTTCAGGATGAGCCTGAACATATTTATTGAAGCCACCGATATCTCTTACACCTGCATTTGAGAAAGCCTTATAGCGATTATCCATTTCGCTTACAGCCCATGCAAGCGAGCCTGCAGCCTTTCTCGCATCAGTAATAACGGGTACAAGGAGATGAGGAATTCCGTTATAAACCGTGAATTCAACCTGTTTCGGGTCAATCATTAGAAGCTTGACCTGAGAGGGTGTCGCGTTATAAAGAATGCTTGTAATCATACAGTTAAGACAAACTGACTTACCCGAACCTGTAGTACCCGCAATAAGCAAGTGAGGCATCTTTGAAAGGTCAGCACAGTTTACGTTACCTGTAATATCCTTACCGAGGGCTACTGTCAAAAGCTTACCGGTGTGCTTTTTGTACTCTGCCGAAGAGATAATCTCTCGTAGTGTAACTGTAGAACGATTTCTGTTTGGAACCTCAATACCTACAGCTGATTTGTTAGGGATAGGTGCTTCAATACGAACACCCGATGAAGCAAGTCCAAGTGCGATATCGTCGGCAAGGTTAGTAATCTTACTGATTTTTACACCGGGAGCAGGTGAAAGCTCATATCTTGTAACTGATGGACCTCTGCTGATGCCCACAAGCTTAGTTTCAACACCGAATGAAGATAAAACCTCCACAAGTTTCTTTGATGTAGTCTGCATTTCATTTGCAAAGCCCTCACTTGATGAAAACTCCGGCTGATTAAGACATTCTATAGGAGGAAGAACATAGTCACGCTTTTTCTTTTCCTGCTTGTAATTTTCAACGTCATCAAGATTTTTCTTAAGGCTTTCGTCAGCTTCAGCTACAGCCTTTCTTACGATATCATCTTCATCGGCTTCCATGGTCTCAACCTTTACCTCAACTGTTTTCGGTTGCTCGGTTGCAACAAGCTTTTTAGGCGCATTGCCGCTTATCTTTGAAGCATTTTCCTCGCCCGGCGCTACATTTCGTTTAGGCATTCGAGGCTTTGGTGCATCACCGGAAATAAAATCAAATGAGCTGAGCTTTATAGTCGATGCACCATTACTTTCATTAGGAGCATTGTCATCATAAGAAAAAACCTTGTCCTCAGGGAAAAATCTTTTAACCTCACGAAGAGGCATACCTGTTTCGCGGTCAAGATTACTATCCATATCAAGTTCGATTTCAGTATTATTGAAATCGAAGACGTCGCCCTGATTTTCATTTATTGTTGCTTTTGCTTCTGCTTCTTTTTTCTCAGTTTCAATCAGAATAGCTCTTTCAGCTTTCTGACGCTGTCTCTCTTCTTTTCTTATCTTAAGGTTTTCAGTCGATTCGTCAAGCTTCTGCTTACCGCCGTTTATGGCTACGGATACGCTATCACCGAATGAGTTGGTTTCGATATTCAGATGGAAGAAAAGTGAAATAAGGAAAAGAGCAATAACCATTACGAATGCTCCTCCCTTGCCAAATGCAAAAAGAGGTCCTCCACCGAAAACTCCACCAATTATACCACCGGTGAAGCTGAGCTGACCCTGACCAAAGTTCCATGCGACAGAAGCTGCATCCTTAAGCTGTTCTAACCAACCGAACTCATCGGCTCTGTTCATAATAAGATGCACGATTCCTGCAAAGCTTCCACAGAGTATAAAGCCTGATATATTTGTAACGAGAAGACTTCTCTTAAGATTATGAAGTGCCATTCTGACACCGATAACAATAGTCTGAACTGTCAGAAGATAGAATGAAACACCGAACAAAGAGAACAGCACCGAACGGAAGCCTGTCCATATATTTGAGCCTTTTATTAGTGCCAAAGCAAGCATAAGACCGCCACATATAAGATAACAGAGCATTATTGCATTATAATACTGTTCACTGAAAGGTATTCTTTTACCGGTAGACGAGCTGACATAGTCAGGCTTCTTTTTACCCTTTGCCGAAGAAGTCCTGCTCTTTGTATCAGCCTTTCCTTTCTTTGCGGAAGAAGTTTTTTTTGCAGTACTGCCCTTCTTTTTTGATGTAGTTTTTGTATTAGCCATATTTTTTCTCCGTTAAGCAATAAATGTATAAAGTATTGTCCCAACGCCTAAGAGCGCGGAATAAATACTAAAAAAAGCGAGAACATTTTTAGGGTTAAGTTTTGCTATAAGCTTAAGTGCTAAGAAGCTTACTAAAAACACCGTAACAGCACCAATAACCACCGAAACAACGTCCACAATTGTGTCAACAAGAAGATATCTTACAATCTTTGCAATGTTAACTAAAAACAGTGATGTGCAAGATAAAGATATACCTCACGCATTATAACTTTAGAATGAACATCACTCATAAGCATGTTTGTCGCACCTGATGAAACATGCGAAAAACCCGGCACTAAAAAGCTTATGAGCTGATAAACGGACATTCGCATAGCGCTCATTGTACCGCAGACCCTTTTAAGTTTTCTGTCACCCTGCCTCGCATACCATCTTGCGATAACAAGAATCAAGGAGTTTATTACACACGCGATACCTGTAAGTAAAAGTCCGTTACCTGTCAGAAATTTGTCAAAATAATCTACAAGCAATGTTCCTTCACCAATCGGAATAAAAAGCACAATCATAGGCAGAATTGTCAGAAATAAATTTTTGGCAACACCTTTATAAACCTTAACATTATTACCCGCCGAGCTTTTTTTAACAAAAATAGACTTAAGACTTTTTAAATAAATCTTTCTGAGGCAAACGAATACAGCAAGTGAAAAAGCTATGCAGAAAATTGCGAAATAAAAACCTAATTTCTTTTCGTCCTGGGAAAGTGCCATTGCACCGCTTAGCACACTGAAGTGAGCCGATGCAGATGAGGGCAAGGGTGCCATAAATCCGCACACAACAGCAATAATTATCATCTTGATGTACTCTATCATATAAAATCCTCCTGACATAAAATTATCATCATACAAATACATAGTAAATTATAACACAAACTTTTTGTTATAACAAGTATAAAAATCATTTTAAGGCACAAAAATATTCCCTCGCTCACTGTTAAAGTGAACGAGGGAATTAAAATTATTCTTCTGTTGTTTCCTGAGAATCAGTGTGCTCATCTGCAACTGCTTCAGCTTTATCTTCAGACTTTACATATGTGCCATTCATAAGAGCCTCGAAGGTCTCACGGTCTGCCTTTTCGTTTGCAATAAGATATTCAGCAACAAGTATAAGCTTATCCTGATGAGTTCTGATGATATTTTCACACTTATTATAAGCATCGGTAATGATATCCTTGATTTCGGCATCAATATCAGCAGCAACCTTTTCAGAATAGTTTTTAGCACTGCCGTAATCTCTGCCAAGGAAAACCTCTCTGTCACCGGAAGCAAAGGAAACCGGACCGATTTTTTCGCTCATACCATAGTGGGTTACCATATCTCTTGCTATAGCTGTAGCTCTTTCAAGGTCATTTGATGCACCTGTTGCGATATCACCCAAAGCAACAGCTTCTGCCACTCTACCGCCGAGAAGCGAGACAAGTCTGCCAAGCATATCTGACTTTGAAATGTAGTTCTTGTCTTCCTCGGGAAGATACATTGTGTATCCGCCCGCCATACCTCTTGGAATAATGGATATCTCGTGAACAGGGTCCTGACCCTCTGTATAATATGATGCAAGAGCGTGACCTGCCTCATGGTAAGCCGTAAGCTTCTTTTCCTTATCGCTTATCTTATGAGACTTTTTCTCGGTACCTACAACGCACTTAGTGGTTGCTTCTTCGATTTCACTCATTGTGATAGCCTTTTTCTTTCTTCTGGCGGCTAACAGAGCAGCTTCGTTGAGAAGATTTTCAAGATCTGCACCGGTGAAACCGGCTGTTGATTTAGCAATAGTTTTAAGATCTACATCAGGACCGAGAGGCTTATTTCTTGCATGAACCTTAAGAATTTCTTCTCTGCCCTTGATATCAGGTCTGCCAACAGTAAGCTGTCTGTCAAATCGACCCGGTCTAAGAAGTGCAGGGTCAAGTATATCAGGTCTGTTGGTTGCAGCGATAATAATTACACCTTCATTAGGACCGAAGCCATCCATTTCAATAAGAAGCTGATTAAGAGTCTGCTCTCTTTCATCGTGTCCGCCTCCCATACCGGCGCCTCTGTGTCTGCCGACAGCGTCGATTTCGTCAATAAAAAGAATTGAAGGTGCATTCTTCTTTGCTCTTTCAAAGAGATCTCTTACTCTGGAAGCACCGACACCGACATACATTTCAACAAAGTCTGAGCCTGAAATAGAGAAGAAGGGCACGCCTGCTTCACCTGCAACAGCTCTTGCAAGCAGAGTTTTACCTGTGCCCGGAGGGCCCACAAGAAGCACACCCTTGGGAATTCTTGCACCAAGCTTATTGTATTCGTCGGGATTTTTAAGAAAGTCAACTATTTCCTCAAGCTCTTCCTTTTCTTCGTCAGCACCTGCAACATCCTTGAAGGTAGTCTTGCTCTTAAGGTCTTTGCCGAGTTTGATTTTAGCCTTACCAAAAGTCAGAGCGTGGTTGTTTTCATTCTGAATTGTCTGCCCCATTCTACGATATAAATAGAACATTACACCAACAAACATAACTGTCATAAGAAGTGTGGGAAGCATACTTGCCCAAAGTGAGCCGTTTGTACCTCTCTCGTAGTTATATTTAATCTTTGAATCGGGATTGTTGAGGTTATATTCAGTCACATAGTCATGCACATCATTGAGGAAAATCTCAACGTTGGGTACAACATACTTGACAGATTCTGTACTGCCACCAACTTTATATTCAAGAGCACCGCTTGAAAGATTCAGTGAATACTCGGTGATCTCAGAATTTCTGAACTGCTCAACTATTTCGTAGTACTGAGGTGCATCCTTCTTTGTCTGTGTACCCATAAAGGAAGCAATACTGACAATAAGCAGAACAGGTATAATAATGTAAAGAAGATTTCCCCATTTATTCGGCATACCCGCCGGTGCTTTTATGGGTTTATTATCATTGTTAGGGATTTTGTTATCCAATATATAATCACTCCTAATCTATTATTCACCGTAAACCTCAGGCTTGAGAATGCCAACATAAGGCAAACCTCTGTACTCTTCATCGAAGTCAAGACCGTAGCCGACTACAAACTCGTTAGGTACAACCTTACCTACATAACGAGGTATAAGTGTAACATCTGCATCGCGTCTTTCAGGCTTATCAAGAAGAGTGCAGCACTCTACACTTTTTGCGCCATCAGCAATCATCTTTGCTTTTACTTTCTGAAGTGTTCTGCCGGTGTCAAAAATATCTTCAACTACAAGAACATCATATTCTGAAAGGTTATCAATTTCACTTTTAACCTCAACTGTGCCTGCTGATTCTGTTGAACTCGCAAGATAGCTCTTAGCTCTGAGGAATTCAATCTTCAAGGGTATCGAAATTTCTCTCATAAGATCAGCCA
Source organism: Acutalibacteraceae bacterium (assembly GCA_045631165.1). Taxonomy (GTDB): domain Bacteria; phylum Bacillota; class Clostridia; order Oscillospirales; family Acutalibacteraceae; genus UBA6857. The sequence goes on along the minus strand of JAZQUF010000097.1, from coordinate 36,101 downwards.
TAAAGCAAACCGAGCCCTTAAGTACACATACAAGTAAAAGGTTTTTATCTTTATAATCTTCGCTTATTCCGGAAGCGATACGTTTCACAATTTCAGCTATATCTTCTTCGCTTAAAAGTATTTCTTTTATATCATTGTGCATAATTTTAATCTTCCTTTTTTATTATCAGAACATTCTTTGTATTTATATCGGGAAGATATTTCCCATCAGTGCCAAATCCTTCAACCCATACCAGGTTATTGCCCTCTCGCAAAATTGCAACACTGTTGCGCGATGCGGCAGGGATTTTGCTTTCGTTAAAGAGCTTCTTGAGTGTTTTTGTCTGGCCTCTTGCTTTATTAAAAAAGCTATCGCACTGTCTTCTCGAGGACATATTCAGCTCGCCTTTGAGCTTATCGGCATCAATGGCGTTAATATCAGTGCACTCCGTTACAGCATTAATAATACTATATCTGCCATAAGGTGTTATAAAAGCTCCATCGGCTTCAGTACATTGCCATTCCTGGCACTCAGACTCTTTTCTCTGGAAAGTCATTATACCACCACTGACGACAATATACAAGTCCTTTGTTAATTCAATTTTTCCATCGCCCTTTGTAACAGCTTTTTCTACCAGGTCGATGTGCCTTTTTTCTATGTCTTTGGACATATTACGACTCAAAATATCCGCAATAGCTCTTCGCCTTACAGCAGGGTGAGATGAAATCAAAGAATCTGTTTTATAGCCATTTTCACTCACGGAAAGTTCCAGAAGTTCACTTTTGCAATTTTCCATAAAATCGTTTTCCGCTCTCAGAGTCTCAATTGCACCCAGAATAGAATTCTCATAACTATTATTAACCTTGCCGAAACTTGTAACAATATTATGACGAATAAAATTCCGTGTGTAGTCATCACTGAGATTGGTGCTATCTGTGACGAAGGGAACATCATTGAGCTCGCAATAAAGCTCAATTTCTTTTCTCGTGCACTCAATAAGAGGTCTGATGATATTATCACGCCTTGCAGGGATTCCGCAAAGGCCCTTTGTCCCCGTACCTCTTATCAGATTGAACACAAGCGTCTCAATACTGTCAGAAAGCGTGTGAGCTGTAGCCACCGTGTCACAACCCGCAAGCTTATAGCATTCATAACGCTTTATTCTTCCGCATTCTTCCTCTCCTATGCCCATTTCTTTTGAAAGAGCAGGAATATCATAAGTAAACACAAAACATTCTATGCCGTTCTTTTCACAAAAAGACTCAACAGCTTTCTGATCACGCAGAGCCTCTTCTCCTCTTATACCGTGATTGAGGTGCACCGCTTTAAGGAGTATACCATATTCATCTTTTAATTTACTTAAAATTTCCAGAAGACACATTGAGTCAGCTCCACCCGATACACCAACAGCCAGGCTCTTGACATCCTTCAGTAAACTGAACTTTTCAATGGTATTTTTAACTTTACATATCATTTCTGATCTGCTCCAGATTTGAGAACAAGGTGTAGTCTCCGTTCCATGCAACCTCAACCGTAGTTGTTGGACCGTGACGGTTTTTAGAGATGATAAACTCAGCTTTATTGATAGGTGATCTCTCTTCAGGAGGCTGTTCGTCTTTTTCACCTGCATAGTATTCATCTCTGTAAAGCATAATAACTATATCGGCGTCCTGCTCGATTGAACCCGATTCACGAAGGTCAGACAGCTGAGGCTTATGGCTCTTACCTCTGCCTTCAGTTGAACGCGCAAGCTGAGCGAGAACAACAACGGGAATATTCAAATCCTTAGCCATAAGCTTAAGGTTTCTTGTGATTTCAGATACCTCTTGTACACGGCTTTCGACTCTGCCGCCGCTTTTCATAAGCTGTAAGTAGTCAACAAAAACTGCATCAACATCACGAAGTCTGCGGATTCTTGATTTCATTTCAGATACAGTCATATTTGATGTATCATCAAAGTAAAGCTCACAGTTACTGAGAAGCGCTGTTGCTGTAGCAAGCTTAGCCCATTCTTCGCCCGAGATATTACCTGTTCTCATCTTCGTACTTTCAATACGTGCTTCTGTCGAGAGAACTCTTTGCGCAAGCTGTTCCTTTGTCATTTCCAATGAGAAGAAGAGAACTTTCTTCTTGCCCATCATAGCAGTATTTCTTGCAAGGTTAAGAGCCAGACTGGTTTTACCCATAGCAGGACGAGCACCGATAATAACAAGGTCTGATTTATTAAGACCTGTGATAGCCTTGTCGAGATCAATAAAACCTGTTGTATAACCCTTATACTTATCCTTATCGGCACCGCTGAGCTTCTGAAGCTTGTCATAAACCTCATTAACAATGATATCACCGATTTTTGCCGGACCTCTGGTTACTCGGCCCTGACGGATATCATAAATTTTCTGCTCTGCTGATTCAAGCAAGCTGTCTGCAGATTCATTTGATGATGCTGCATCCTCGATAATACCCTTTGAAACATTGATGAGCGAGCGTACATAATATTTTTCTCTGATAATCTTAGAATACGCTTCAACATTTTCTGTAGATGGTACCATTTCAGCAAGTTGAAAAAGATACTGCTTTCCGCCTGCATCGTCATATATTTTCTGATCCTTGAGCTTTTCAAGCACAATCAGAGGGTCAATTTTACCGCCGAGAGCATCGATTTCCTGCATAATAATAAAGATTTCTTTATGCTGAGGAAGATAGAAATAATCAGGTTTAACCATAATATTAACCTGAGTAATGCAACCCGGATCAATGAGGATAGAGCCGAGCACCGCCTGCTCAGCTTCAAGAGAATACGGCATAGCGACATCGTCAAATGATGTCAGTATCTTATCTCTTTCCACTTTTCTTCACCTCGTTTTTATAATCCTTATTCTCCTACACGTACAAAGAGCTTTGCTGATACACCTGTGTAGAGTTTGATTTCAAATTCATAAGTACCGAACTGCTTGATATCATCAACAGTAATCTTTCTCTTATCTGTCTTGATTCCAAATTCTTTTTCAATTTTCTCTGCAATTTCTTTAGCTGTTACGCTGCCAAAGAGCTTGCCATTCTGACCTGCTTTTGCAGTGATAGTAATTGTCTTACCTGATATTCTTTCGGCGTTCTTTTTAGCTTCTGCAGTTTCTGTGTCAATTTTATATTTAGCTGCCTGCTCGCGATTTTTGAGCTCTGTCATATTCTGAGCATTAGCTTCTACAGCAAGATTCTTGGGGAAGAGAAAATTTCTTGCATATCCGTCTGAAGCATTTACAAGCTCACCCTTTTTACCTAAACCTTTAACATCCTGTTTTAATACTACTTTCATATATTTTTACCTCCGTTATAAATTACTGAAATATTTATCTATTTCTGACTTGAGTACTCTGAGTGCTTCATCTGAATCAACGTCCGAAAGCTGACAAGCGGACATTGTCTGATGACCTCCGCCTCCCAAAGCTTCCATAATCAGCTGAACGTTTACTTCACCGTAGCTTCGAGCTGATATATTGATTCCATCACCGTTTTCATAAAGCACAAATGATGCCTTTACACCTTCGATATTGAGCATCTCATCTGCAGCCTGAGAAGTAACAAGACGAATATTCTCAGTTTTTTCCTCTGCAACTGAAATTGCGCAGCCGCTATAGGTCTCAGCATCGTCAATAATAGCATTTCTTGATCTGAATATATCCATATCATTAGAGAAAAGCTTCTTGCATTCAACAGTACCTGCTCCACGCGAGCGAAGATATGCAGCAGCTTCAAAGGTACGAACACCTGCTCTCAGAATAAAGTTTCTTGTGTCAAGAACAATACCCGAAAACAGTGCAAGAGCTGTAAATTTATCAAGCACCGGTTTGGTATCAACATACTGAGCAATCTCAGCTATCATTTCCGAAGCAGATGATGAGTTAGGCATATGATAGAACATTACCGTATCCTCAATAAAATCTACACTCTTTCTATGATGGTCAATTACCATAACCTTTTCTGCTTTGTCAAGAAGCTCAGGGCAGTCTGTGAAATCCTGTTTATGCGTATCAACAACTATAACAAGCGTATTATTGCCAACCTTGTCAACAGCCTCTTCGGGTGATATAACAATCCCCTCACCTTTTTCCTGAATAAAGGCACTTACCAGAGGCAAGGCAAGAGTATTCTTAACGTTTACAACTATGTTAACCTGCTTACCGAAGTGCTCTGCTATGCATTGCATACCAACAGCACTGCCGAATGCATCAAAATCAGAAAACCTATGACCCATAATAAGTATGTTGTCACTTTCTGAAATTATTTCAGATATTGTCTTGGAAAGCAGTCTGGTTCTTACCTTGTTTTTCTTTTCGTGACCTGATGAAACACCACCGAAGAATTTATACTGTGCACCCTCTTTGATGGCAACCTGATCACCACCGCGACTCTGGGCCATATCAAGAGCCTGCTTGGCAGAGTTGTTAGATTCTGTTATATCTTTTTCATGACCGACACCAATTGAAAGGGTCAGATCAGTGCTTTTTCCATCATAAGTAAGCTCACGGATTTTATCAAGAATATTGAATTTATCAGTAACCATACGCTGATATGCTCTCTCTTCAAGAAAAACCATCATACGGCTGCTTGTATACTTACGGCAAAGTCCGCCATAAGAATTAACCCAACTCTCAAACATCTGTTCAACCTTAGTAAAAATAGCAGCACAGTCACTCTCTTTAAAATTATTATAAACCTCATCAGCATTATCAAGAACTGCAAGCATTATACAAGGTCTTGTTTCTGTATATTCCTTTTCAATAAGGCGAAGCTCTGTTTCATCAAACAGATAGAGCAGATAAAATTCTTCATCATCCACCTTGAACTCATTCGAATAAACCGAAAAGTATAAATTGTCAGCTTTCAGCCTGTAGCCATTACCGGGAAGAAGCTTATCAATATTATCCTTCCGAATAAGCTCTTTGAAGTTTGAAACTGTATAATCAGAAGTAATTCTGAAAACATCTCTGAATCTGTCATTGAGCCAGATAATTGTTCCATCCTTTTCAATTACAACACAAGGTACGCTAAGCACACTGAATGCCTTACCTTGCTCGAAATTGAATTCATCAGTTACGGTTTTGACTTTATAGAGAAGCTTTTCCTTTACCTCTATGTGATAAATATACTTAGCAAGAGCAAAGCCTATTACCAGAATAAGCTGAGCCGCCGAAAGCACATAGCTATATCCGGCAGTCATCCCGCACAGAAATATGGCAAGAACAATGAATATCAAGGATAAATCATAAATTTTCCAAAGCTTTTTCATTTTAAATCTCCATAAGAATAGGAAGAATCATCGGACTTCTTTTAGTTCTTTCATACATCAGTTTTGATACATCGTCACGGACTCTGTTTTTGATGGTGCCCCAGTCATATATATTTCTGTCGTAGCACTTCATCATAGTTTCATAAGCTGTATTCTTTGCCTCTTCAATAAGCTCTTCAGATTCTTTGACAAATACAAAACCACGTGATACAACATCAGGGCCTGATACAAGCTGACCTGTAAGTCCGTCAAGAGTTGCAACTACAATGATAATACCGTCTTCAGCAAGGTGCTTTCTGTCTTTCAGTACGATGTTTCCTACATCTCCCACACCTGAGCCGTCAACAAATATTTTACCGGCAGGCACAGTTCCCGCCTTCTTGATGTAATCTTTACATACCTCTACCTGAACTCCATTATCAGCAATAACAACATTAGCCGAGGGAATACCCATCTGTTCTGCAAGCTGAGCGTGCTTAAGAAGATGCTTCTGTTCGCCATGAACAGGAATAAAATATCGTGGCTTGATAATACCAAGCATCAGTTTCAGTTCTTCCCTGCAGGCGTGGCCGGATACATGAACGTCATACATCTTTTCATATACAACTTCAGCGCCAAGCTTCATAAGTTCATTTACTACTCTACCGACCGTTTTTTCATTACCGGGAATCGGTGTAGCCGAAATGATAACGTAATCATTAGGTCCGACAGCAACCTTTCTGTGATCAGAAAACGCCATTCTTGTAAGCGCTGACATAGGTTCACCCTGACTACCTGTTGTTATCAGAACAACCTCATTTGCAGCATAGTGATTTATAAGATCAAGCTTTATGAGTATACCATCAGGTACTTTAAGATAACCAAGTTCAGAGCCTATTGCAACAACATTTTCAAGACTTCTTCCTGAAAGTGCAACCTTTCTGCCCATCTTTTCAGCTACGTCAATAATCTGCTGCACTCTGTGAATATTAGAAGCAAAGGTAGCAACAATAATTCTTCTGTCCTCAGCTTTTCTGAAAAGATGCTCAAATGATGCACCGACCTTGCTTTCGCTTTCTGTAAAGCCCGGTCTTTCGGCATTGGTTGAGTCTGCCATCATACAAAGCACACCTTGTTTACCAAGCTCTGCAAAACGTGCAATATCGATTATATCGCCATCTATCGGGGTTGTATCAATCTTAAAGTCACCAGTGTGTACAATTGTACCGCCATCACATTTGATTGCAAAACCTACTGCATCGGGAATCGAATGGTTAACGTGGATGAATTCTACCTCGAATTTACCTAAATGCACTTTTTTACCTGGTGAAACAACATTAAGCTTGGCACTGTCAAGAAGTCCGTGCTCTCTGAGCTTCCCTTCAATAAGACCGTTGGTAAGTCTTGTGCTGTAAACGGGCATATTAACCTTTTTAAGAAGATATGAGAGTGATCCGATATGATCCTCGTGACCATGAGTGATGCAGATTCCTTTGATTTTATCTGCATTTTTTTCAATATAACTGAAGTCAGGGATAACAAGATCAATACCGGGCATCTCTTCATCAGGAAATGCGAGTCCGCTGTCAATAAGAATCATATCATCCTCGTATTCAAAAAGTGTTATATTCTTACCAACCTCATTAAGACCTCCTAAAAATGCAATCTTAATGGGACTCTGCTTCTTATTGGCTGTTTTTCCACCTTTTTTCTGCGGTGAATTTTTCTTATGATCTTTAGTCCTGCTCTGTGTTTTTTTGTTTTCCGTCTGCTTCTTAGCATCTGTCTGTTTTTTATTTTCTTTATTTTTTTTTGTTTCAGCCTGCTTTTTATTATCCTGCTGTTTCTTGATTTCAGAAACTTTCTGTGTGCCCAGTTTTTCATAAAGTAAAATGTCATTTACTTTAGATTCAAGAGTCTTTTTAGTTGTATTTCTTTTCTTCTTGTAGTTGAAGTTTTTGGACTTATTTTTGCTTTTGTTGGTCGTTATTTTACCTTGCTTGAGATTCTGATTGTTTTCACTCATTAAATAATCTTACACTCCTTTACTTAATATAAAATATATTATCCGTAAATTATATTTCTGTTGAATTAACGCTAATTACCCATAATAATCAATTATTGTTTATAATACTATTTTTTGGATTGTATGTCAAGGAATATACAGTTAAATTTATATCTATACATAAAGAAATACTACCCGAGAATTAAATTCTCAGGTAGTATCAGAATTATTCTTCAAGTGTTTTTTCGAAAAGCTCACCTTTCGAATCCTTTGCGTGAGCTGTCTTTTCTGCAGTCTCTTCATAGAGATATTTACCCAGGTCTATTCTGAGAATCTTGCGACCGCTCTGTCTCTTTGACTCAGGTATTGATCTCATATAATTTTCGCCGTAGAAATGCTTTAGGTAATCATCATAATAGCTTGGTGCAGGAAGCTTCATACCTTCAAAGTCAACATCTATAAGACTGTAGAACCATTTTTCCGGGAAGGCACCCTTTACGAGGTTAAGACCCTGACCGTCAATAAGGAAAACGTGATCCTCCTGCTTTCTGTATTTTTTCAGTGTAGCATTGAGAAGCGAATGGTAAACATTAAACGGAATAAGTCTTATAAACGGAAGTACAAGCTTAGAAAGAGTATAATACTCACCAGGAATAGCTGTATTCTGCCAACGGATATTGATAATACGTCTGAGATTCTGTACAGTAAAGAGATGGATCTTTTTACCTATAGTCGTATTTGAGGTCTTATCATAAACAAATATATTGATAAACAGACCGTTATCTACAAGCTTGAATCTGTCAGTCGCAGCAGTGAAGAAGCCGGTATCATTAAGGCGTATTCTATCGTAAACATTGTGTGATGCAGAGCCCTTCTTATAAGTCTGATACCTGAGCTTGTCAGAAAGCTCAGAAGGACAAATCTCCTTGAACTTTTCATAATCCTCTCTGAAGAAGCCAATATCAATTGTATCCTCCCAAGGAATGTATCCTCTGTATTTTACAGCACCCAGAAGCGAACCGCCGACAAGGAAGTATTTTATGCCGTTATTCTTACAGATGCGGTCAACTTCTTTGATAATATCAAGCTGCAGACGACGCATTTTTTCAAGCTTACCCTGATAAAGCTCCTGAGAAATACGGTCATCCTCGCAAGCATCAACCTGAGCATAAAGTGTTCTGCAAAGAGCCTCATTCAAGGGAGTTTCACCCACCCAGCCGATATCACGAAGCTTCAGATTACCCATACGCTCATAAAATACACGTTCGGGTACAGCTTTGATATCACCGACAAACTCAACCTTCGGATTTCTCTCTATGAACGCTTCATAAAGAGTGCTCTTTATATCGTGAAGGGTAAAGTTATAGTTTGATGCATTATAAATGTTACCCTTCCTGCCCTTCATACATACGCAGTGTACCGCAGTTACAGCCTGACGGATATAACAACCGCTATAGTGAATTACACTGTCACTCTTATTGAATGTGATTGTGTTTTCGTTGATAAGCTTCGAGATAATCGAGTCGATACCAAGCTTTGATGTATCTTTAACAAAGGGACCGAATATGTTATCAAATCGCACAACACTGAGCTGATTTTTATTATATGAAAATGACTTTCTCAGTACATCTTCAAATTCCATAAGCAATCTGCCCTGATAGAAATTCTTTTCGTGAAGCACAAGTGATTCAATTTCTCTTTCGGATACAGCTGCAAGACCACCATCGAAAGGCTTTGCAAAGCTGAAAATGGGAATGAATACAAATCTACCGTTGGAATTTCTTGAAAGAGCAAGCCATTTGCGAAGATTTCTCTTCTTTTCTTTAAGGAACTCAATATTAGTATATTCAGGCAACTGAAGATTTGCAATATAATAATAAACCTTTTTGGAATTAGATTTACTTGCACCATAATATGCGTCCACATTATCATAGATATTAAACAGAGCATTAGCGTCAAATTCTTCAGCAATCTGGTCATAAAGCTCTCTGTGTCTGCATTTACCCTCAAGTATCACATTTACACAACCCTCTGTAAGACCTTTCTTGCTACGATACATATAATAACCGGCAAGATAAGCTGCAAGTGCATGCTCATCACAGATAATATTGATTTCACACTTATTAAGAGCGCCGTGCTTGAGATTATTTGTGAGAATTTCCTTGTCGATAAGCGAAAGCTCATCGAGAAAATGCTCATTCATACCCGTATCTTCAGTATCAAAAATGGGCTTCTCAAAAATTTCACCCTCTAAGTTCACGTCGCGGACAGGATAATTCTCAGTATGCTCGTAAAGATACTTACCCAAATCAAGTCTTGCTAAAGCGTGACCTGAATTGCGGGATGATAAAGGAAGAAGCTCCATATATCTGTTTCCGTACCAGTGTCTGAGATATTCATCGTAGGCCTTAGGTGCTTTGAAAACCATATCCTCATACGGTACATCTATAAGCTCCTCAAACCAGGATTTCGGGAAAGGTCCTTTTTCAAGGTTCTGACCAACACCATCAATCAGATATTTACTGTTCTTTTTAAAATCGAACATCTGAAGCGCTCTTTCAAAGAAACGGTGATAGGTAAAGAACGGTATCTGCTTCATAATAGGAAGCATAATTTTTGAAGCAGTATAATGGATACCTCTTCTTGCCTTGCCTACCCAACGTATATTGATAAGGCGACGGAAGAACTGTATAGATTTGATATGGAATTTCTGGAAGAATTCAGAGTTAGCTGTCTTGTCATATACGAGAATATCTATGAAAATACCGTTTTCAATATCACTGAAACGATTGGAGAACTTCGTACTGAAATAGGTATCCTTGAGTCTTACCTTGTCAAAAATGTAATGAGAAGTAGGCTCATCTGTATATGACTGATAAGAAAGATGTGAGGCTAAAAGCTGAGGGCAGATACGTCTGAATTTTTCAAAATCCTCACGAAGCATACCGATGTCAATGTCATCATCCCAAGGAATAAATCCCTTATGTCTGATAGCGCCCAAGAGCGAACCGCCGACAAGGAAATAACCAATATCATTTTCGCGGCAGATTCTGTCAATCTCGCGCATAATATTCATTTCAATGCGCTTTACTCTTTCAAGCTTTCCCTGATAGATATCAACATAAAAATCGCCCTTATATTCTTCATTAAGCTTAATAAGCGCAGTTCTGTAAACAGCTTCTCTCAAAGGAGTCTCTTCTGTCCAGCCCAAAGCTTTAATTTTAAGATTTGCAAGGCATTCGTAATTTTTTTCTATAGTCCAGCCCGAAAGAATGTCATCTTCAAAGAGAACATCAGGGTTACGATGTGCAAAGCATTTATAAAGATTATTTTTAATATCGTGAAGTGTGAAGCTATAGTTAGCAGCATTATATATATTACCGTTTTTACCTATAAGACCAACAAGAAAAACAGCTGTAACAGCCTGACGGATATAGCAACCTGTATAATGAGTAAGGCTGTCAGATTTTTTGAAAGTAATCTTGTTGTTATATGCCAGATCATCAATGATACTGTCGATACCAAGCTTTGTTGTATCCTCAACCAAAGGTCCAAGAATATTATCAAAACGTACTACATTCATTGAAAGTGACTTTTCTTTGAAGGACTTACGGCATAACTCTTCCATATCCATAAGTATTCTGCCGCTTGTAAAGGAGCTGTCGTGTTCTGCAACAGCTTCGATTTCTCTTTCAGATACACACACAAGACCATTGTCAAAAGGTCCGGCAAAATTGAAAATAGGAATAAAGAGAAAGCTACCTCCACAGTCGCGTGAAATCTTCAGCCATTTTTCAAGATTTTCTTTTTTCTTTTCAACAAAAGCTTCATCATTGTATTCAGGAAGCTGCAGATTGGCAATATAAAAAAAGTGTCTGTTTATAATTTCACTGTCATTAAGGAGATAATCCTCTATGTTTTTATATACTGTCAGGGTTGGTCCGCCCTTAAATTCAGATATAATCTCACTGAAAAGATTCTCGTTACGAACCTTACCATCAGCAATAATATTCACGCTGCCGTTCTTATTATTTTTTGCCGTCAGCATAAAAAATCCGGCAAGATATGCACTTAGGGAATGTTCATCACCTATAATGTTTATTTCATCACCTGCATAAACACCCGGATTTACCTTCTGAGCACTTATAGCAGTAGAAGCACACTTTAATTCATCGTAAAAATATTGATTCATTTCAAACAATCCTTTACTGATTTAATCATAAATAATTATACTACTCAGGTCATTTTTTGTCAATAAAATGTGATATATAAATAACCTATAAATGCAAATAAAAAAGACATCCTGAGCGGATTAACCACCCTCGGATGCCTTAATATTTATATGTATTTTTTGTAGATTCGCATTACGATTTCATTCATCTCATCCATATGCTTCTCTATCTCATAAACGAGCTTAAACTGATTTCTTGCTCTGACAAGATTATGCTCAGGATATGTTGTCTTGAAATATACATCACCATCAAGATAATCTGTAAGGAAGCGTATACCGCACTCAAGAGTCATAAGCTTAGCTGAAAAAGCCAGATTTTCAACCTCAGCCATTGTAAGAGCCTTGGCTGAAGCAGACAGAAAACCTTCTGTATAACTTTCAAAAAGCTCGAGTGATATATTTACATTATCAAGATTATCATCATCTTCTCTTGTTGTGTTGCCGCCGTAACGGATAGCGTCACCAAAGTCATAAAGTGAGAAACCGGGCATAATAGTATCAAGGTCAATTACGCAAATACCATCGTTTGTTTCATCATCAAAGAGAATATTATTAAGCTTTGTATCGTTATGGGTAACACGAAGAGGTATAAGGCCCTTCTTATAAAGCGTAAGAAGTCTGCCTGCCTCGGGGCGTCTTTTCATAGCAAAAGCTATTTCATCCTTTACACTATCCGCTCTGTTTGCTGCATTATTTAAAACAGCGGTTTCAAGATTATCAAAGCGCTTAGGCGTATGGTGAAAATCCTTTATTGTCTCATGGAGCGTGTGCATAGGGTAATCTGTAAGATACTTCTGGAAGTTGCCGAAGGATCTGCCGGCATTTTCAAAAAGCTTTTTGTTTTCAATTTTATTGCAGGTATGAGAATTATCAATAAAATTATAAGCTCTCCAGCACTTATCACCAACATAAAAATAATATTTATCATTTTCTGTTTTCAAGAAGGTCAGAGTCTCTCTTTCAGGATCACCACCGTTTTCTGCGATTTTATTCCTTAAGTATGTAGTCACATTAACTATGTTTTCCATAAGCTCCTCGGGATTCTTGAACACATGTGTATTTATACCCTGAATAAGATACTTTTTGATTTCACCCTCATCATCAAAAGCGATAAGCAACGTTGTATTGATGTGTCCGTCAGTGAAAACACTCTGCGACACAGGCTCGCCTTTTATATTGAAGTGTCTGCACACCTTCACTATTTCATTATCTATTTCAACTGCCATAATATTACCTTTAATAATTGTAATACCTTTCATCTATATTGATTACAGCGAAGTAATTCGGATTATGGAAGCCTAAATCAAGTGTTGAAAGCTCAGTGAAACTGCCGTAATGCGGGTACTTTGTCAGATCGCCACATTTAGTAAAGTTACCTCTTATACAGCATTTATCCGCATTAAATTTTTCACCATATACCTCACTTATAAGTTCGCATGGCACAAAAAGCTCCAGGCTCCAGCCATCTGAAGTAATCTCCGTGCTCACCTGGGCTTCAACAGAAGTAAGCTCTTTTATAAAAACTCTGTTTTCACGCACCTTGCCGTACTGACTGAGGTATACTCCATCGCTGTTAATTTCAAAATTGACATACTCTTCTCTGCCGGGCAAAGGACAAATGAACATCTCCATACAGCTGTCTTCCCACACCCTGCCATCCCGCTCCTTGCTTACAGCACGAAGTTCGGTTTCGTCACAGCGCATACGAAGATAAATTCCCTTATTTTTAAGAAAACACATCCGGAAATATACATCATACTCTGCGGCAGAGTCCCAAAGAAAGTTATGAATCTTTTCTTCGGGTACTGCCTGCCAATTGATTTTATCGATAAAAGAATAAGTTCTGTAAGTCATAATTATTCTGTCACTTCGATTTTCTTAACATAGTACATTCTTGAATCATTGTCAAGAATCATTCTTGAATCACCGAATTTGTATCCCGAATAGTTATAGGGCTGCTTGGGCTTGAAGCCTGAATACATAAGTGCGTCACCGCCCATGATGTAATGCTCGTTTTCACTCTTGAGTTTGATCATTTCACAAAGGAAATCGAAGAACTTACCATCCTCAACATTCATTTTCTTAGGAAGAGGTACGTTAATCATATCACCGAAGTTTTTAACTGAAAGAAGCTGAGTACGGATGTTTAATTCATAGTCCCAATCAGCGTTAAGATTCATAAACTTGATAACATCATTACCCCAGTTAGGAGTAATTCTGTCAACAAAGTAGCCATACATTGCTTCTGTTTGATCCTCAGAAGTAATCTGCCACATGCATCTGTCGTCGGTCTCTATGTCACCCTTACGTGAAAATACACCGTACTGTAAAAGACGTCTGTGCTGCTTGTAGTATTCGATCTGCTTTTTAACTGCAGCTCTGTCAAATTTAGAAAGGTTTGTTACATCAAGCTCATAACCTAAAAGGCCGAAAGCAGAAACGTTGAATCTCTGCTCAATTGAGCTGTGTCTGAAATCAGGGAAGCTGATAGCCGCTGCTACATGCATAGTCATAACTGACTGAGGATAACCATAGGATGTACCTGACTGAATATGTATTCTGTCGAGAGGATCAGTATTATCACTAGTCCAGCATTGAGGCATATAGCAGAAAGTAGCAAGGTCAAATCTGTTACCGCCACTTGAACAAGCCTCAAAAAGAATTTCAGGGAAACGCGCTGTAAGTGCATCCCAGATCTCATAGAGACCGAGGATATATCTGTGGAAGTATTCACCGCTCTTATATCCCTTCTGTCTTGAAAAAACATCAGAGAAATGACGGTTATTATCCCACTTGATATATTCGATGTTGCCATAGCGGAAAACATCTGTCATTGTGTCAATTATGTAATCGCGTACATCCTGTCTTGTAAGGTCAAGAACAAGCTGATTTCTACCCTGAGAGGGTGTATATACATCAGTTGTCATTGCCCAATCGGGATGTGCTCTGTAAAGATCTGAATCAGGGTTTACCATTTCAGGTTCAACCCACAGACCAAACTTGAGTCCCATAGCGTTGACCTTCTCCGAAAGGCCTTTGATACCGCTGGGGAGCTTCTTCATATTAACATACCAGTCACCAAGACCAGCCTTATCGTTATTACGCTTACCGAACCAACCGTCGTCAAGAACAAACATTTCTGCACCGAGTTCTTTGGTTGCCTGTGCAATTTCAAGAATCTTCTTTTCATTGAAGCTGAAAGTAGTAGCTTCCCAGTTGTTTACAAGAATTGGTCTTTCTCTGTCTTTCCAGTAACCTCTTACAATATTTTCCTTAACAAAGGCGTGCATATTCTGACTCATACCGTTAAGACCCTCATCACTGAAGGTCATTACACTTTCAGGTGTATCAAAGGATTCACCCCAACCTAAGTGCCACTGGAATTCAAAAGGATTGATACCGTTCTGAATTCTAAGGAGTCCGTGCGTTGATATTTCAGTACGAGCAATGTGGTTACCAGAATAAACAAGGTTAAAGCCATAGCAATTACCGCTGTGCTCTGTTGCATCCTCTTCACGGATAGCAAAGAAAGGATTGTGTCTGTTAGAGCTTGTACCTGAAATTGAGCCAACTGAACACTCACCTGAGGTAAGTCTGTGCTCGTGCTTGTATCTTTCTCTTGCCCATGCGCCGTCAAAGGTAAGCATTACATAATTACCGCGCTGAAGATCGAGCTGCATACTCATAAGAGAATTGATTTTGATTACCTTTTTACTATTATTGATAAGTCTCACGCTTCTTGTAATAACATTCGACTTTTCATAAACTGTATAGAACATATGAAGCTCTGCTCCGAGCACACTGTCTTCAAGGACAACAGTAAGTGTTTCGCTTTCACCATAAGCTGAGGGAAGACCCTTAAGCTGAGGCTTGAGCTTTGTTACAGCTGCGGATTTGAATTTAAAATCCGTTGTGAAAATATCGTCTGCAGACATAAGCTGCATAGCAGGCAATCTGTAATCTCCCTTGCCGTATGAGGAATATTCAAGTGCTATATGATCAAGTGAAAGTGATTTGTCATCCTGAGTGTAAGGAGTTGCATTACTGTAACCTGCAGCGTGCTTATCAAGAAGATAGTCCATATTGTCGCTGTTACGAATTTTTCTTCCGTAATACATAGCTTCAAGCTGACCGGTCTTAAGTGCTTTGAAAACGTAACTTGTCTTATCAGTTGACAGATGAAAGACATTATCTTTATTCATGTAAATCATATTATTCTCTCCTTTTGACAGAGTTATATTATTATACAGATAACATTTTATACCATTACAAAGAAAGTGTCAACTTATTCGAAGAAATTTAACAAACAAGCAAAAAAGAAGGTGTCACTGACACCTTCTTAACTCTTATTTAAAATACATATACAACTGGCATTTTATCATACCGTTATAAAGCTTACGACGTTTATCAGCCTTTCTTCCGAAGAACACTTCAAAATCTTCAGAGGGACAGATGATGTTGTATGCCCAACCGCGCTCCTGCTTAAAGCGTTTACCGAGAGTCTTATAAAGCTCCTCAGCTTCCTTCAGGTCGAGAAGTCGTTCACCATAAGGCGGATTACATATAACTGTACCCTTTTCAGTCTTAGGTGTAAAGTCTCTTACATCCTTCTTTTCGAAAGTTATATACTTGTCCACCCCTGCCCTTTTGGCGTTAGCCATAGCAAGTTCAAGACATCTTGAATCAATATCAGAGCCATAGCAAACAAACTGCGAATCCGTAAGCGCAAGGCTTCTTGCCCTGTCTCTCTCCTCATTCCAGATGCTTTCGGGGATATTCTGCCATCTTTCTGCTGTGAAGTGCCTATTTACACCGGGCGCGATATTGTTTACCATCATAGCACCCTCAATAAGAATTGTACCCGAACCGCACATGGGATCATAAAGAGTATGATAAGGACGCAATCTTGCAAGATTGCAAAGAGAAGCTGCGAGTGTTTCCTTGATAGGAGCTCCGCCTGCCTCAAGTCTGTAGCCACGCTTGTGAAGTCCGTAGCCCGAGGTGTCAATGAGAAGACTTACCTGATTTTTCATAATTGAGAACTGAATCTGATAAAGAGGACCTGTTTCCTCAAACCAGGAAATATTATATTTGCTCTTAAGTCTTTCAACAACAGCCTTTTTGATGATTGACTGACAGTCACTTACACTGAAAAGCGCAGAATTAAGTGAATATCCTTTAACCGGGAATGCATCGTAAGCACCAATCCACTGTTCCCATGGAAGAGCCTTTGTTCCCTGAAAAAGCTCTTCAAAGGTCATAGCCTTGAAGGTGCCGACAAGAATCTGTATTCTTTCTGCATAGCGTGAGCAGATGTTAGCTCTTGCAAGAAGATTTTCATCACCGCTGAAAAGTACTCTGCCGTTTTCTGATACTACATTTTCTGCACCGAGCTCCTTCATTTCGTCAGCGATAAGTTTTTCAAGACCTAACAGGCAAGGAATTACAAAATTTATTTTCATTTGTTTGTCTCCATTCAAATAATCTGTGACACATTATATATTATCCTAAAGATCATTTCAATAAGGAAATGTTAATAAATCAGATATTTATATAATAAACGTCATTTCCTCTGGACTTGATAAATTTCAATAAATCGCTGAATTTAAGCCAGAGAAAAGCTGTATTGTCATTGGGATGAAAACCGACTAATGTGTCAAGATTTCTCAGCTCACTGTCAAAAACAAGTATCACATCAGCATCATCGTCATTAAGGATACCAAAAGGCGAAACTGCACCGGGAGTAAGTCCAAGATGCTTAAGAAGCCTCTCATCAGAGCCAAAGCTGAGTCTTGAACAACCAAGCTGACTTCTAATATCATTCTGTATATCCGGATGCTTATCCTTCATCATTGAAACAACATAATGAGTTTTTCCGTTAGCATTGCGTAAAAAGAGATTTTTGCAAAGCTCACCGTCAGTAAATATACCAAGAGCATCCATTTCTTCGATAGTATGAACCTCCTGATGATGAATTACTTTATATTCTATTCCAAGGTCTTCAAGAGCCTTGTAAACTTTTTCCTGCTGTGTCATAATAAATTCCTCACTGTTTGAAATAGGTTGAGAGATTACCTGATTCTGTATCCTTAAGCTTCAGACTGTTACCACTGATTTCGTATGTGTAGCTGTTACTTATTTTCTTTCCGTAGATATAGTAGGTAAGACTAAGAACTCCGTCATCAATTTCATATCCACCCGTAAAAGTACCGTTAACCGGCACATCGATAACAGGTATTCTGATATTAACATAAGTGACGGATACTACCCCACCCTCTTTAAATTCATATCCGCTGAGATTTGCACTGTCACGCCATAATCCGATAAGGCTTTCATCATTTGATGCCGCTGTGTTTGTTCCCATACGATTATAGGTAAAGATGCCTTGCTCATCTGTAAGAGAAAGCGTTGTTCTTGTAACAGCATAAGTGTATTTCTCAGTAATTTTCTTTGAATATGCAGTATACTGAATTGTTACACCGTTATCTTCTGTTACATATACACCCTCAAATTCTTCACCATCAATTGCAACAACAACCTTACCGGCATCTTTGAATCTGTATACCTTACTCAGAGCTTTATTCTCCCATGAGCCTAAAAGCTCATCAGAAACAGAAATACCTGCGGTAGTAGATTCGGGTTCCTTGAAGCTGTCGGTTCTTACATATATTGATGTTTTAAGCTCTTCTGTATCGTACATTTTAAGCTCATCATTTTTTATGGAAATCTCATATGTTTTGTCTATGGTTGCAGTATAAACAGAATAAGCTATATTAAGACGGTTGCCATCTAAAGTGTAGGTACCGTTTTCTACTTTTCCGTCAAAGCTGATACCGAGTGATTCAAGATTAGCATAAGTAAAGCTGACTTTACCGTTTTCAAAAAAATCAAACCCGCTCATGCCAGCGCTGTCTGACCACTTGCCTATAAGAAGCTCTGCCAGCTCAGGCTCTTTAGCCGTTGTAGGCTCGGTAGTAGTGGTAACAGTAATCGGCTGAGTTGTTGTGGGATCTACTGTGACAACTGTTGTAGATTCTCCGTCACCGTTTTTCACAGCAGTGTACCCCATACCCACACATATAACTGCAACGCCAAGCGCTAAAGCAGCAACAAGAATTTTAGTTGTTTTATTCATTGTAAAACTCCTTTATATAAAATGCGGGGTCCAAGCAATGAAACCCCGCTGTCATTCAGTTAAATCACAACTTACTGAGCTGCTGATGTCTGAGTTGCAGGATCAGAATAAGCCATAAGTGTTGTTACAGTGCCATCGGCTGTATCGGTAAGAGTAAGGGCATTACCGTTAACTGTGAATGTATAATCTTTTGTAACACTCTTTGAAAGAATTGTATAAATTACAGTTACATGATATGCTCCGTTATCGTCTTTAGATACAGAGTAAGTTCCGTCAACTGTGCCGTCATATGTGATATTAATAATAGGAATGGTAACATCAGCATATGTGATTTTACAAGCACCATTTTCAAGGAATTCATAACCCATTGTGCCAGTTGAATCTCTCCATGAACCCATAATCTTCTGAGCAGGTGTGACTTTAATATCACAAGCAGCAAAAACAGTTACCACCATAACTAAAGCCAGAAAAACAACTGCAATTTTCTTTAAGTTTTTCATTTAATTTTACCTCCTTTTTTGTTTAATTAATTATATCACACTAATTTTGATTTGTACAGTATAATTTTTATAATTTTTATTTAAACCGTATTACACATTCATATCAGATATTTAAATATTGTCTTATAAAACTGATATTGCATATTTCATTTTCTTATGCTAAAATAAAAACTACTTTAAAATTAATAAAGAGAGATGAAAAAATTGCTGAATATATTAAGCGTTAGCCCATTATGGCAGCAGCTTCAAAACACCAATAAGCCTATACTTCTTTATGGTATGGGCAACGGGGCTGATATGATAATAAAAGTTCTCGACAGCTTCGGCATTACTTATCAGGACACCTTTGCAAGTGACGGTTTTGTGCGCGGTCACAGTTTTCACGGAAAAAGAGTTCTCAGCTTTACAGAAGTCAAAGAAAAATACGGTGACTTTGTTATAATTGTAACCTTTGCAGTCCACGACGATAAAACCATGAATTTCATCAGCGACCTTTCAGATAAGTTTGAACTTTACGCTCCTACTGTCAGCGTTGTTGACGGAAGCCCGTTCACTCTTGAATTTTTTAAGGAAAATGAAGAAAACTTCCGAAAGGCTTATGAAATGCTCTCAGACGAAAAATCCAAAGAAGATTATCTCAACATTCTTCGATTCAAGCTCAGTGGTGATGTCAAATATCTTCTTAAGGCTCACAGTGAAAAAATGAAGCTATATAAAGACGTTCTCCCTTTATCAGATAATGAGTCAATAATCGATCTGGGAGCCTATGACGGCGACACTATAAGAGAATTCCTCACTGTTACAGAAGGCAAGTACAAAAGTATAATTGCTCTGGAACCTGATGAAAAAAATTTCAGAAAGCTTGAGAAAAAAACCGATGGACTGATGAATCTCCTCCGTCTCAATATGGGTGCCTGGAACAAAGAAGAAATCTTATATTTTGCCAAAAAGAGCGGTCGCAACTCCAGACTTGAAGAAACAGGTATTCCTGTCTGCTTCAACAGTGTCGACAATATAGTAACCCATGAAGTCACATTTCTTAAGATGGATATCGAGGGTGCTGAGCTTAAAGCTCTTGACGGCGCAAAAAACACTGTTGCAATGTATAAGCCGAAGCTCTACGTCTGTGCATATCATCGCAATGAGGATATGTTCACTCTCCCGTTTAAAATCAAAGAGTTATATGACGGTTATAAAATATACTTCCGTCAGCATCCGTATATACCTGCCTGGGAAAGCAATTTTTATGCTATACCCTGATAAGGATTAAAACCCGACGATTAATTTCGTCGGGTCATTTATTTATATTGAGTTGTACCAATACTCTCTCTTTTTCTGAGTAATATATTTCTTCACCATAAAGAACACAACCGCAAGTCCTACTACAGCAAAACCAATGTAAATATGAGTATTGTCAGAACCATAAATTCTGATTTCATTCCAAAGTTGTGAGAACATATGAAGAGTTTCCTGAGGAAGATTATGAAAATATTCTACCTCGGGCATATTTTCTTCCGATGGATAAAGATATTCATTATTTCTCATTTCTGCATAATCAGGATGCACAAGCACACCTTCATTAGGAGTAGCGTATCCGATGTAAAGTGCATTTGACAATGCAATCTCAGGGTCAAGCATAAAGTTAATATAAAGAAGCGCAGCCTCATAATTCTGTGTGCACTTCGGAATACACATAGCATCTACAAAACAGTTAACTCCTTCTTCAGGATAAACAAACCCTAAGTCGGGATTTACATCTTTCATAAGAATGTAGTCACCAACATAATAGGGCACCATTGCCGCCTCGCCGCTTTCCATCTTATTGTAGATTTCATCCATTACATATCCCTGAAGCAAAGGCTTCTGTTCGATAAGCATCTGAGCCACGTCAGCAAGCTCTTTCTCGTCGGTAGAGTTAAGAGAATAGCCGAGAATTTTCTGAGGTATAGCAAAAGCGTCACGCGGGTTATCTATCATAAGAATCTTTCCGCTATATCTCTCATCCCAAAGAGCAGTCCAGCTTGTAGGCTCTTCCTCGACCATAGTTTTATTGTATATAAGGCCAACCATACCAACATTAAAAGGCACAGAATAAGCATTGTCCGGATCATAATACATATTTCTGTATTTTTCGGAAATGTACTTATAGTTAGGAAGTGATTCCACATCGATTTCCATAAGCATATCTTCGTCAATCATACGTTCAATCATATAATCCGACGGAATAATAATATCATAACTTGCGCCGCCGTTTTTTATTTTAGGATACATATCCTCATTACTTTCATAGGTAACATAGTTAACCTTGATACCTGTGAGCTTTTCAAACTCTTTATTTACATCAAGCATTCCGTCTTCATAGGTATCGCTGATATATTCACCCCAGTTGAAGACATTGATTTCCGCACCCGCAAGACCTTTATAGAAGCTTTCATTTTCATAAGCACTTACGTTAAGAGGCAGGGTACACATAATAAGCAGGATAAAGCATAAAGCTAAAATCTTTTTCATCACTTTACCCCCTTTTTATTAAGCTTGTTGTTCATTTTCTTTTCACCTCTTACCTGAGCCACATTGAGAAGCACAAGAAGAACAAGAATTACAACAAAAATAAGGGTTGAAAGCGCATACATATCAGGTGTAACACGCTTCTTTGTCATCGAGAAAATTCTGATGGGCAAGGTTTCAAAGGACGGGCCCTGAGTAAAGTAACTGATTACAAAGTCATCAAGTGACAGGGTAAATGACATCATAAGACCTGAAACAATACCTGTTGAAATTGACGGCAGGGTTACCTTGAAAAATGATTGAATGGGTGTACAACCTAAATCCATAGCAGCCTCAGGAAGATATTTGTCCATCTGACGAAGCTTTGGAAGAACAGACAAAATTACATAAGGCAGGTTGAATGTAACGTGAGCTACAAGCATTGTACCAAAACCGAGTGCATCAGTAACGCCTATAAGCTTTGCGCAAAAAACGAAAAGCAGCATCATTGAGATACCTGTTACGATTTCAGGGTTCATCATAGGTATATTTGTAACACCCATAACGGTCTTTTTAATGAATTTGTTTTTGTAAACATTCAGACCTACAGCCGCAGCTGTGCCCATAACAGTTGCTATGAGTGATGATGAAACTGCTAGAATGAGGGTATTTTTAAGAGCATTTATCGTTGCACTGTCATGAAGAAGCGACTGATACCACTTGAGAGAGAAGCCTGTCATTACGCTTGTACTCGCTGACGCGTTGAACGAAAAGACTATCATTACAACGATGGGTGCATAAAGAAGCACCATTATAAATGCAACATAAAATTTTGAAAGAGGCGACATCTTCATTCTCATATCAATACACCTCCGTCATCGTCATCACCTGTAAATCGGTTCATTACCATCATACAGATTATAATCATTACCATAAGCACCATTGAAAGGGCCGCACCAAGGTTATAGTTATTTGATGACTTAAACTGCATCTCTATAACGTCACCTATAAGTGAGAATGTATTTCCTCCGAGCTTCTTAGAAATATAGAAGGTAGATACCGACGGCACAAACACCATAGTAAAGCCTGAAGCAATACCCGGCATACTGAGAGGAAGAATAATATTTTTAAACACAGTTACCTTGTTACCGCCAAGGTCTTCAGCAGCCTCAATAAGGCTGTGATCCATTTTAGACATAATGTTATAAAGAGGCAGAATCATATAAGGTATATAGTTGTAAACCATACCGAATACAACAGCCCCCTGTGTATTGATCATATGAAGATTAGGCAGATTCAGAGCCGAAAGCACCGAATTGATAACACCGGTATCCTGCATAAGAATCATCATAGAATATGTTCTGATGAGAAGATTCATCCACATAGGAAGCATAACAAGCATCATCATTGTTCTCTGAGTATTTGCTTTGCTTCTTGCCATAATATATGCCAACGGATATGCCAGAACAAGACTTATAACCGTGGCAATAAAGCCCAACCAGATTGAGTTGAGCATAACATCTTTGTATCTGCCGATATCAGCAATATACTCCAAAGTGAAGTTGCCGTTTGAATCAGTAAGCGAATAATACGCGACAAAAATCAAAGGCACAATAATAAACATTGCCGCCCATACAACATAAGGGGAAGCGACAAGCTTTTCACCAAGAGAGCGTTTTTTCATTTATCACTCCTCCTCTTCCTGTGTAACATCTGAAAGATGCTCAAGCTCATCACTGAATGAGCTGTAGTCACCATACATACCTGAATATTCACTCTTCTTCATAACGTGAATAGCGTCAGGCTCAATCTGAATACCAATTTTTGTACCGACGGGATAATATTCTGTTGTCTGAATCATCCACTTGAAGTTGTCAATATCAACAATCATTTCAAAGTGTACACCTTTAAAGGTGTTTGAAGTAATTACACCGCTGATAGTACCCTCGCCGTAAGGCACAACATCAACATCTTCAGGACGAACAACAATATCAACGCTTTCATTGACCTTGAAGCCCTTATCTAAGCACTGAAAAATTGCGCCTGAAAACTTGGCTTTAAAGTCATCAAGCATAACACCGTCAAGAATATTACTCTCACCGATAAAATCAGCTACAAAAGCGTTTTTGGGCTCATTATAGATATCTATAGGTGTACCGATCTGCTGAATCTTGCCGCCGTTCATAACTACAACAGTATCACTCATCGAAAGAGCCTCCTGCTGATCATGAGTAACATAGATGAATGTGATACCCATTCTCTTCTGGATATTCTTAAGCTCAACCTGCATATCCTTACGAAGCTTTAAGTCGAGAGCACCAAGGGGCTCGTCGAGCAAAAGCACACGGGGCTCAACCGCAAGAGCACGCGCAATAGCAACTCTCTGCTGCTGACCACCTGAAAGAGATGAGATGTTTCTCTTCTGAAAACCCTTGAGGTTTACAAGCTCGAGCATCTCCCCTACTTTTTTTGCTATATCCTTTTCTTTCATCTTCTTAATACGAAGACCGAAAGCTATATTATCATAAACATTAAGATGAGGGAACAAAGCATAACGCTGAAAAATAGTGTTTACCTGTCTTTTATGAGGCGGAAGTGAATTGATATCCTTACCCTCAAACAATACCTGGCCGCTGTCTGCCTCTAAAAAGCCTGCAATAATTCTGAGAGTTGTGGTCTTACCGCAACCTGACGGACCGAGAAAGGTCATAAACTCCTTGTCTTTTATGCTAAGATTTATTGAGTCGAGAATAACGTCATCTTCAAATTTCTTAGAAATGTCCTGAAGTCTGATTATAATATTATCTTCCACTGCAAAATCCCCTTTCCTGATACGATTATACATCAAAAAATATAGAACAAAATCTCACAAATGTCAACAGTTTTTTTGCATTTTTCCGTTAGAAATCAGCGCAAATTTGCCGTACGATTTAAAATTCTTTGATTATCTCGTTTTTTCTCTGTTTTACTCTTTAATACTCGAAAAAACTTTTTCTATAAAAAATTCTTGTGCAAAATGTACATCAAAATAAAAAATGCAGGTAAAAACAACGGATGAATTTACCTGCACAAATTATTATTCAACTAAAAAGGCACTGTATTTTTCTTCAATCCAGGCTTTGATAAGAGGTCTGCTTTCTTCTTCCAGCTCATAAACTGAAGTTTCTACATCATTCTCATCCTGAGCTTCATAGCTTTTGGATCCATAATATACAGCAGCTTTTATAATCTCCTGCTCATCAATTTTTTCAATCCAGACACGATAGTTGAATATTCTTTTTCCTAAACATCCCTTTGACGGATCGGTACCATATGACGATGTATAATAATTATAACCGCCACCTATTCTTGAGCCACCGATAAGCCAAGATAACAAAGGAACAAAAATTTCGTTATTTTCCATAAGTAAACCTTTCTTATAAACTCAATTCTCAATCATCCCATTTATATGCGATGTCTGTACTTATCGCTGTAAAAGCAAAAACATTCAACCGAAAGTTTGTATTTTTATCACTTTCTGTTAAGCATTTTACTTTTTATCGAGGGATACTTTAAATTTGTGCTGATATTCCTAAACATATAATACAGCTCGCCTAATGAAAGCTTACTGCACATAATGTACACGTTGAAAGTCGGACTGTATGTTCTGTCCAACACTTTATCAAGAAGTGTCTCTATTTTCATCGGTTTTGAGGCCTTCTGTGCATAATCAGAAAAAGTATAATCAAAAATTCTCTTTTTGAGAGTATCAAAATGCTCATCACCTTTTTCAAAGAGAGATGTATTTTTTACAAGAGACGCTGCAAGAATTAATATATCTTCGTCATCGGGAAGCAATATTTCATCTGCACCATCAACAGGTATATCTGCCTTGAAGAAATACATCTGCTTAGCTATTAAATCTCCCTCCTTGCTATGAGTATGGGAAAAACTGAGCATTTGTGCTTCCGGCTTTATGTAACCTGTTATTCGGCTCTTCATAAGATCCCACATACCAACAGCCTCAAAGCAATCCTGCACTCTTACAACAACATTTTTATCTCCTGCATTGAAGACAACATCTTTGTCACCTCCAAGCGAAGTTAAAAGGAAGCTTACAGCAGAGCAACCCTTTTCAAGCTGAATTTTCTGACCCTTGCAGACCAGACCATTATTCTTTACATCATCAGGCATTTTATATACTGTACCGGAAGATAAAACAGTTTCAGCCATCAACTCTTCAGGTATTGATATACCACCTTTAAGAGTCGAGGAATTTCTGTTTCTGTTCGATGTAACGGCAACAGCATTATAAGGCAGTGCTACAGCTATATCTTCGTTTTTATAGGAAACATCATTATCAAAGGTAACAGCAAAGCTTCGGATTTCGTTTTCTTTCATATCAAAGCAAAGCTTTCCTTCTTCTGCATTGAGTTTGCCAATCTCTATTTCGTCACCTCTGACTTCACAAATTTCTTTAATTTTCCAAGGAAATTCAATCACGACATTATTCTGAGGTGTACCGGTATATTCACAAACTCTGATAATAATACGGCTATCGTTCTGTGCTTTTTTAAGAGCGGATATTCTCACTTTATCGCTATTGATTTTCACAGATGAATAATCATCCCATCTGCCGCTATGCTTTTCTGTAATGAAAGTATGCATACCCTGGCAGAATTCGTCGGCATACGCCATAACCTTTTCCATCTGACCGTTATTAGGATAAACGGCAAATCCGAATCGGTTGATGCCTAAATCCATAAGATGCTGTGAACATTCCCAACGGTAACTGTTAAGTGGTGTATGTATACAAGTAAGTCTTATTGTATTTTTATCGGGCTTATCCCAACCTGAACGGGAATCACTGAAAACAGCTACACCCGAGCCATCATTATCATCATTTATACCCGCCCATTTTTGCGCCGGCACCTCAAAAAGACGCGGTGTATTTGTCGTTCTTTCTGTATATCCGATACCTATATCGTACTTTGCATTATCATTACCTGAGACAGTACAGAATTCCACCTTGAGCATTGAAGCTTCTTCACGCCAGTCCACCTCATTTTCAACTGAAACGTATGCACTTTCAGAATCAAGAGAAATAAGCTGAACTAAGGTAGATTTACCTGCTTTTCTTTCAACACGTATACAGCAACGTGCAGGTCCCTCCTCCTCAACTGTAATAACAGGATTACCAGGATACATATAAGGAGCCCTGCTCATATCTGAAAGCTTAACCTCCCATGCCGGCCAGTTATAACTGTCAACATCATGAAACATTGCCATTCTGATGCTTTTCTTAAGTGCCTCAGTTTTTCTGTTTTTATCATAGACGGAAGCAATATCACCATTTTCGTCAATGACAACAGCAAGATTTTTATTTTCTATAACATTACCATTTATTTTAAGCTCTGTCTTTACGGAAGATTCTTCATTACTGAATCTTAAGTCATATACTTCAAGACCACACGAAAGAACTCCTGCAAGGAAGGTTACCCTGATTTTACTGTTACCAAGACTTTTTTTCTGTGATGGTACTTCTTTACCGTCTCTGCCGAAAACTCTGACATACGGCAATCCTTCGTCTGAATCCAGATCGACGCTGACTGCACCGACTCTTCTGCTCTCGCTCTGAACAGGATTTGAAACAACAACAGGGATACCAATAGCAAAAGACGTATCAATTACAGAAGATAAGGCCTTTACCGAACCGGTATATTCACAAGAAAAACTGTTCATAGCCTGAACATAATCGTTATAACTTCTTTTATAACACTCTTCAAAGGAGGTTCCCGTAATATCATCATGGAAATGATGAGCTAAGACCTTTTTCCATCCGTTATCCAATACACTCTGAGGATATTCAGCTACCCCCTCAGAATAAGCAGCAACGGAATATCTTTCAGCAGCATCGGCAAGCAACTCACATCTTCTGTTCCAACGTTTTGTAACAGTTCTTGATGTATAGCTTCCTGCACCATGCTCTGTCAGCAGAAGCTCACCGTTATAAACCGGAAGCTTTGATTTTTGTTCATCCGGCAAATTATGAATGTCATCAAAAAATTCTTTAGTTGTTGCGGAAAGAACTTTAATATCGTTAACAGTGTTTTTCTTAATTGACTTCACAATATTTTTTACAGAAACCGTTGCAGGTCCGCCACCACGGTCACCGGTACCATGATAAGTAAAGGTTCTCGGATTGTCATATTTCTCAGTATTTTCATTCAGATTACTGATATAAGCCTTGTTCTTTCTTACGTTTCTGGCAATAGTAGTATAGTTGCCGGGCTTAAGAGCACATATGAGACCCTTTCCGTCTTTGCCCTTCCACAAGCCTATATCAAAAGGTACATCGACGGAGCCACCCCATGTAAGTTTCTGAGTAGAAAAGCCTGTCAGTCCCGAATGTGCAGCAATACTGGGTAATGCCCTGCCGAAGCCAAAGCAGTCAGGAAGAAAAATATCATTTGACTCAACTGCAAATTTTTCTCTGAAATAACCGTTACCATATAATATATTTCTAGTCAGCGCTTCAGGTGACGGAGTGTTGACATCACCGTTTTCATAACATGAACCGCAAGGATGCCACCTGCCGTCTTTAACATATTTTTTCAGCTTTTCAAAGTCATCAGGATAATACTCTTCCATCAGTTCATATCTGTGGCTACCTTCAAAATTGAATTTATATTCAGGGAATTTTTTTAAAAGTCTGAAGTTTTCTTTAAGAGTGGCAGGAATAAACGCTGAAATAGTTTTTTCATAAGTCCAAAGCCAAAACGTATCAAGATGAGCTGTAGCAATGGTATAAATCTTTTTATCACTGTTCTTCATAATATTTCTCCTGAAAATATAATATCATATATTTTCATTATCTCATATTACTATAAAAATTTCAACTTAATTCAAAGTATTTTTTTACTCAACACACTTGATTTAGAAGTTTATTAACGCAGACATCACTTTCTTTTATGTTCACACCTAGGCTTACAAACAAAACAACCAAATAACAAGCACCTACAGAACCTGAAAATTAATCTTGCATATGAAAATCGCCGAGGATTTCTCCCCGGCGATAGTTAACATAGTTTAATTATTTAAACATTGATATGAAAAGATTGATGAGCATTTTCAGCCAGCAAAAATATTACCCATTAAGCCATCGTGAGCAGGTTCACCACAATCCTTACAAGTAATATCTTCACCGCCGAAATCACAGACACCGTCATTATCTGCATCAAGATGCTCAACCGCAGAAATTTCTGCATAGGTTGTATAGCCTATCTCGCAGATTTTTTTCCATTCGTCGGCATCTTTACTGCCAACACGGTAATAACTGCCATATGAGTTGATTTTTATACCTGCTTCATCACAAAGCTTCTTTGCCTTTTTTGCAGCTTCAATATCCTTTATATGAACATCTCCGCCCCATTCGATGCAATCAACATCAGTTCAGATGCTATTTTCACAATTTTTTCAAGACTTTTAATTTGTCTGAAGGATGTTGTTGTAAATCCGATTTGCATACACAAACCTCCAATCGTTATATTGAGTTAATTTTACCACATTTTTGCGAAACAAACAATAAAAATCGGAAATTTATACAATAGCATTTAAATTTTATCAATCATTTTGTTATCATGCACATAAAAACCGGGGCCTCGTTTTGAGGTCCCGGTTATGTTATTTAATAGTGAGCTTTACCGCAAGAACAAGTAGGATTAATCTTGAAAATCTTCCAGAAGAATCTTATAAATTTCCAGATAAAGTTATCCTTATGGCAGATGTGTGTGCATTCGCCGATTTTGGGAATTTCTTTACCCTTCTTTAAGGTCTTGCCACATTCTGAACACACAGTGTCACCTGTGTAACCATTTTCGCTTTCGGTTGCTTCTTTAGCATTAACAACCTCTTCTGTATGATCTTTCTTAGCAACGGTCTTCTGAGCAATTGTTGCCTCGTCACAGCGTGAGCAATGCTCGCCTTTTGTAAGACCGGTGCTTGTACATGTAGCTTCCACTGCCTTATCAATTATGATATCATGACCTGTTTCAGGAATTTCATCATAAGTTGTGTAGTCACAAGCTGTACAATATTCGTAAGCATTCCAACCTATTGCATCGCAAGTAGCTTCCTTAGCACCAACCTGTACAAGTGTATCCTTATGGTTAGTTGCAGGAATTTCATCATAAGTTGTGTAGTCACAAGCTGTACAGTATTCGTAAGCATTCCAACCGACTGCATTACAAGTAGCAGCCTGAGCCTTAACCTGTACAAGTGTATCCTTATGGTTTGTTGCAGGGACAACCTCTTGAGCAACGGTAGCCTTATTACAGCGTGAGCAGTGCTTACCTTCTGTAAGACCGGGCTTTGTACAAGTTGCAGCAACAGCTTCATCGATAATTATATCGTGTCCACCAGCATTATCAATGGTTACCTTCCAAAGATAACTACAAGCCGTACACTTATATTCTGTGTAACCGTCTTCTGTGCAATCTGATTCAACCGAGCTATTTGTTACCTTTGAATCTTCACAATAGCCGATCTTGCTTGTATCGCATGCCCAACCATCAGCGTTTGTATTGCTGCAATAAATCGTGTGAGTGCCATCTTCATTAGACACAATTTTATCATACTTATGTGCTAATGCAGGATCAGCTGAACCCTCATTAACAGTAATGCCACATTCATTACATACTTCCTTGCCCTTAACACCTTCCTTTTCACAGGTCGGGGCAATATTAATGATTGTTGTATTGGTGTGCTTACATTCAGGTTTATAATCAGGATCAGCATAGATACAATTCTGACAATAACCTTCAACAAGTTCGTGAGGTGCTAATTCACCGTAAGCAAAGTAGTCAGCTTTCTTGACGTTGTCGTTTTCAATAACTTCGCCATCTGTGAGAACCTTATCACAAACCTCACAAGTGTAATAGTATGTTGCTCTTGAACGGCAGGAAGCTTCTGTTCTTAATGCATCTTCTGTTGCTTCAGGAGCGGGAGTATGATCATCAAGATCATAAGGTGTATAGATAATTTCACCGCAATCACATTCCTGATACTCATAACCGGCTAATACACATGTTGATTTAACAACTTCAAGAGGACCGAATGTGTGGATGTGCTCAGTTTCAGCCTTAGCATTAACCTCAACAAAGCAATTCTTTGTTGTACCGCCAACCTTGAATGTGAGATATGATATACCCTCAAAGCCTGCTACAAATTTGAATGAAGCCTTACCGTTTTCATCAAATGTGAGTGTTTCGGGAATAGTAACTGATTCAGTATCTGTAACATCGCCAAACTCATCATAAGTATAAAGCTCTGTATCAAAAATCGTACTGTTGCTTACTGACACCTTAACAGTCTCACCGATTGCATCTGTAGTTGTGAGTGTAACTGTTACAACGTCACCAACTGCAATATCCTCTTTATCAGTTGAAACGTCAAATTCGTAATATTTAGTAAGGTCTGTAGGAACAACTGTATCTGTTGCTAAGGGAAGGTATGCATAGTTATAAACATTATTGATCTTTACGCTTGCAGGAACAGTTATCATCATATTGCCATCAGCATCTTTACAATAGAGCTGAATGGTCTTACATCCCATTTTGCCGTATGTCGAGCTCCACATAGGATCTAACATAACAACCTCGAGATCATAAGCACCGTCAACAACGAAGTTCTCTTTAATCAAACCGTCTGTTATGTACTGGTCAAAAGTAATTGTAACTACACCATTCTGATAGTAGCATTCTTCTATAGTAGGCGCCTTATTTGTTTTCATGAAATACTGGAGACCTGTTACCTCGGGAGGAATGAAATATGAATATGAAGTGTATGTTTCATATCCTTCTTTTTCACATACTACTCTCCACTGACCCTTGGGAACAACCCACTTAAAGCTACCGTCAGCACCGGTTATAATCGGGTTGATCTGCTCATAGTACTCAGCATCCCAGGTTACCCAGTCATATGTTGTATCATCATAATACTGAACTGTTGCAGTAACACCTTCAAGTGGATTGGATTCACTGAATTCATAAATGTTACCTGACGGGTCAATAAGGAAGTTAATCTTAATGTCGCCACCAATCTGAATCGTTTCAAACTTGCCGTTGTTCTTAACAACACCTTCAAGTCTCATAAGACCCGGAGGATTGCCTAAGTCAGCGCCCTGAATGATCCAATAATCCTTTTCTGAACGCTTCAACTCAACCTTATACTCTTTAAGGCCGTCCTTGCTTACAAGATAAAGAGCCGCAAGCTTATTACTGTTGAGAATTCTGACACGGATATCAGAAGTGGGATTAGAAGGAATCCATGTCAAATTATGGATACGATTAATTGTTTCATCAGTTACTGTTGCACTGTAGTAGTTATTATGAGTCATCTTGAACTCTTTAAATACTATAGCGTGCTTTTCATAATAAACAGTAATAGTCTTAGATTCTACAATCTCACCGTCTTTTTTGGCAACAACGTGTATATCGTGGTATGAGCCTTCATCATCAGGATTATAAAGAGGTACGTTTGCCTCCCACTTTGAATACTTGTTAACTGAAACATTATTATCTTTACCGATAAGTATATCACCGTCATAAACCTCGATTTTTGCTCCGGGCAATGAGTAACCGTAAACATAGATGTTAGATTTTACTGCCTGCTTTTCAGTATTAAAGGTTACGAAGAGCTCGTCAGGGATATAGTATTCAAATGAATAGTAATCATAATACTTTAATGTCTCATCATATAACTCATAAGCATAGCTGTTAATCGGACCGTGAATTGTCATTGTTTGCCATTGATTGAACACATCGACATCAATATACTCAACAGAGTTCGGAATGTAGATATCACTCAAATTATAGAATGAATATCCGCCGAATTCGTTACGTGAACTGTAAATACCCTCTGTGCCTTCGTTTATCTTAAGAGTTCTGAGATTATAGTTGTTGTTGAAGGTTTCAGCATAAACATTTTTTACTGTTGATGGAACTGTAAAGCTCTCATCTGTTTTATTTCTGGGGTAATGGAGAATGTCTGTTATCTCTTCATCATAAATGACACCGTCTATCATTTCAAGATAGGGGTTATCAGCATCAATTTCATAAATTGTATCGTAATAATTATTGATATCAATATACTTGATGTTCTCAGACAAACGTACAGTTGAATCACTGAACGCATATATAGTTGAATAACCCTTTACAGGCAATCCTTTGATTTCTGACGGGAGTTCTACTATATCAGGAATTTCGTCTTCATTGCCATAGTAATAATTCAGATAAACATACTCGCCATCTTCGTCTTCGTAAATGTAGAATTCATAGCCGGTTTCAACATCTATTCGAGGCATTGCTGTAAATGCTCCAAAAATTTCGAACCATGAAATTATTACAGGAACAACGTCTTTCTTTCTCTCATTGAGAGCTTTCAGTATTCTTGTTACTATTCCTGACATTGTATACTTATCAATAAGATGGTCAGGTGTAACTATATCCTCGTCAGCGATTACTCCCGGGAAGATAGCATTTACATAATTCTGTAAGCAGATGAGTGTAGCCTTAATATAGTTATTACCATAGAAGGGGTTGAAACCATTTTCATTAGCGGTAATAGTATTGAACAATCCGCCGAAATCAAGATTAAGAAGATTTCCGATAATTCCTTCTTCGATGTACACACCGATATCAAAGATAAGTGTCTCATCGCCATATGTCTTCTCACAGCCACTGAAAAGTGCTGTAGGAAGAAGTGCATTGAGAATTCTACTTATTTTGTACCATGGACCATTGCCGTCATATACTTCAAGCTCACACTGAAGATCATCACAAAGAGCTACAAAGCCCTCAATATAAACATAGAATCTATCGAATATTTCATCGAGGAATTCCTTATATCCCCAGCCCTTAAGCTTATACTTATCGATTTCATCACTTGTGAAAATCACAAAGCTTGGACTGGATTCTTCAGCAACTACTCTTAAAAGAAGTTCAAAAGCTACATCGAATAAAGCTTCCTTCCACTCTTCTTTGCTCATTTCAACAGCCTTACCGTCCTTGACGTATGCTTTACTTGCTTTAACGTCCGGGAATAATGTATCCATTGTGAAGGCAACCATACAAGTTACAAAAGCTTCCAATGAATCAATATTATCCGGCATATCGAAATCTTCAAACAAATAGGCTTTTTCTGTCACTGTAAATATACCGTGAAGCAGATCAATAAGCATTGTTTCAAGTGATGAATTATTGTAATACTCAACATCAAAGAAATTACTGAAAGCTTTCAGCGCTTCTGCAATTTTATCAAGCTCTTTTTCACCAAAGAAATCAAGAAGCTCAATTAAATTATCAATATCATCTGTTGTACCCTTTGTGAGGAATTTACCTGCAACGGTACGAATGAATTTAAGAATATTCTCGTTGAGATATTTATTTTCTCCTGCAACCCAATCAAGCTCTGCAAGACCTTCTTCAGTCCAGCTGTTTTTAATTACTGTTGCAAGAATGTTATTGAGCTGATCAAAATATCCGCCGCCAACTTCTCTTGCACCGTTAATGAAATCATACTGATCGTTATTATAAACATAATAAGGATTTACAAGATCACAGATTGCTGCAAGTGAAGCATTGAGGTTTTTATAGAATGTTGTATCTTCTTCAAATGTCCAACGCTTCCAGGTTGCATTGCCGTTGCTGTCTGATGTCTTAGTATAGAGATAACCATCTTTA
Organism: Acutalibacteraceae bacterium; assembly: GCA_045631165.1. GTDB lineage: Bacteria > Bacillota > Clostridia > Oscillospirales > Acutalibacteraceae > UBA6857. The sequence continues at coordinate 1,778 of JAZQUF010000097.1, read as the reverse complement.
AGGTAAAGCTTACTTTCACCTTCAAACTTACTAAGTGAATTATCAATATAAAGATAAAGATTATTAGAAGCAATGAGATCAGCCTGACCAAGAGAATCGATAACATCGTTACTTACTTCTTCAGCAACAGGGAATACGCTATCGTAAAGTCTATATACATTTTTGTCGTTATCAATATAATATCTGACACCATCATTGTCTGTAACAAAGTCGCCTGTTACAGATGATTCTGGCTTGTAGTCAGAAGGCACAGCAAAACGCATATCAAAGATAGTCTCAACAACATCGCCTATCTCCTTACCGCTTACAGTTTCCTCATATGGATAGAAAACAAGCTCGCCGCTTTCCTTATATGATGCCTCAAACATCTTGAAATCTATACCGCTGACATTGCAGTCATAATCGAAGAGCGCATAGTCTCCGTCATTGAAGTGATTATAGTAGTATTCGCGGATTGTATAGTACTCAGCATAATCCTCTGTAACACCTGTAGAGCGTACGTCTTCAGAGTCATAGTCTGTACGGTATTTTCTTACACCATACATACGAATAAAGAACTCACGGATCATGCGTGTAAATGTATCACCAAGATTATCTGTACCTATCTCAGAAAGCTCTCTTACTACCTGAGGAATGATCGCATACATACCACTGTTAACAAAATCTACATTCTGCACAAAGTTTTCAGCGTCATATTCATCGGCACCGAGAGTAGTAAGCATTCTGCCGAGATAGTTCTGATACATATTAACAAAAAATCCGTTCATGCTGAACGCTGATTTTTCTTCATCTGTGAGTTCAGTATAGCAATTGCGATAGCACTCTTCGCGCATAATATCTTCCCACTGACCGGTCTCTTCATTATAAACATAATCATAATAATATCTCTTATATTCTCTACTGTGGAAAGTATTTTCACCTGGATGGTTACATGTATCAACGGGTTCCCCGTTATAACCATCATTACATCTCGCAAGTCTAATAGTACCGTTTTCGTCAGCATAAACGCCTATGTATCTATCACCTGCATCATAATAAACGCCAAACATATTCATTATAACCTCATAGAGATCAAATGTACCAAGAGTACCGTTCTCTCCAAAAATATAGGGCAGAACTTCACCAAGGGTACCATAGTCAAACTCAGCGGTCAGAACTTTGGCAACTAACTCCGAGTTATCATCAAGGAATTGGATAACGTCATAAACCAATTCAATAGCAGGTGTATTGCTGAGATTTTTACTATCAAGTGCCGAAAAATCAATTTTCGCAAAGTCGCCACCATAGATAGAATCTTCACCTGTTACCTTGTCAGCAAAAGCAAGGAAGTTATCGATAGATGACATATCAAACTCAACGTACTCCATACCCTCAGGAATATCTGTTACATCATCAAAAATATCACCATCGTTTACAAGATACAGAGGGCCCTCATATTCAACCTGCATAAAAGCATCAAAATATTCAAGCAAAAGTTGCATCTTTTCCTGCGCTATCTGGTCTTTGTCCCACTGCGCAGCATTGTTAAGGATAGAACCTACCGGGATGCCACTGAAAATCATAATAATTGACATCATAACCGATAGTATACTACCAGCAATACCCGAACTTACCATTTTATAAGTCCCCTTTCAAAATTTAAATTAGTAAAATTTACATTTTACTAACATATGATACAATCTTTTAAAAATTTAGTCAAGACGATTCCGTTTTTTTATCAACCAAACTTACAGTTGATTTATTGTTCAATTTCACCAATACAGAAAATACTAAAAAAT
>JAZQUF010000096.1:0-21545 GCA_045631165.1 Acutalibacteraceae bacterium | reverse complement strand
TGTCATTGTTTTCGATTCTGATAGCAAGCTCGATTTCCTCTTCAGGTGAAAGAAGAGGTACTCTGCCGATGTCCTTAAGATAAACCTTAACAGGGTCATCAATAACGCTTTTTGCATCCATAGCTGAAACCGCTACACTGTCATAATCCTTGGGCACGTCAATATCAACAGTGATATCGTCAAGAGCATCATCACTGAAGTCATCTATGATTTCAACACCCTTGCTTTCAAGCTTAGAGTATATCTCATCCATTTTTTCCATATCAACATCAGCCTCAACGATGACAGCGTCAATCTCTGAGGAGTTGATTTTTCCGTTGGCTACACCCTTATCTATAAGAGCTTTTAAGAGTAATTCCTTCTCGTGATTATCCATAAATATACTTCCTTGCCTTTCTATTTGGTATATTATAATCTATATTTCGCTTTTTAGCAAGAGTTTTTTTAATTTATTGATTATTTTGTTTCTTAGAAAATAGTTTAAGGTAATCTTCATCGCTCAAAGAGCTTACAGATTGCTTATCCTCACCCTTTTTCTTACTGTTTCTGATAATTTCAATACAGTCAGAGCAGACCTTTTCCGAGCTGACAAGCTCCTGATTTGTTTTGCACATCTTAACGAATGCACTCATCTGCTCCGGAGTGAGACTTTCTGTAAAGAAGGTATATTCAAGGCTGAGTTCTTCTTTTATTCTTTCACTTAAAACCTTAAATATTGCTCTGTTATCGCTGACGGAAAAATCTTCCGCCGAGATATCATCTTCAACATATCTGTATTTATCAGGATTATAGTAAAGAAATGCTATCAGAAGTTCTTCAGCTTTGATAACTTTTATGTTGGTATCGGATGCAATTTCTGCCTTTGTGGTCTCACGCATTGCATCCTGCTGAATTTTCTTGAATTTATTTTTATCTTCGGCATATTTTTTCTTTCTGCCTATCTGATTGATTCGTGCTGTAATCGAATCCTTGCTGACGCCTAATTCTTCAGACAGTCTCGAGGAATAAATATCCTGTGCGATATTATTTCTGGTGTTAGCAAGAATCTCTGCAACGGCATCAAGATACTTCATTTTGCCGTCGCTTGTGCCGAGATCAAAGTTCTTTCTTGCAGCGAGTATGCCGTACTCGATATCGTTAGCGGCTCCGTCGATTAAGCTTCTGACTCTCTCCGGGCCGAACTTTCTGAGTATTTCGTCGGGGTCTTTACCACCACTGAGGTGCACAACTCTTACCTTCATACCTATAGAGTTAAGCACACCTAAAGCTCTTGATGTAGCCTTCTGACCCGCCTCGTCACTGTCGTAGCAAAGGATAATCTCATCAGCATAACGGGCAAGCAGATGCGCCATCTCACCTGTAAAAGCGGTACCAAGGCAAGCGATAACATTGGTAAAGCCTGCCTGATGAAGAGTGATGGCATCCATATAACCCTCAACTAAAACCAAGGATTTTTCACCTGAATTCTTGGCAAAATTGAGTCCGAATACACCAAGGCTCTTTTTATATACAAGAGTATCTGATGAGTTAATATATTTAGGCTTTGAATCATCGAGCACTCTGCCGCCGAAAGCAACAACATTACCGCGTACATCAATAATAGGCACCATAACTCTGTTTCTGAATGAGTCATAATAACGTACCCTGCCGTCTTTTTCGCTTTTGTTTGCAAGGTTAGCTTCATAAAGCTCCTCATATGAATAGCCCTTTTGTCTCATATGTTTAAGCAAGCTGTCCCAACTGTTAGGCGCATAGCCAAGACCGAAATGGGTAATGGTGCTTTTTTTCATGCCTCTTGACTTATAATATTCAAGGCCCTCCTTGCCCTCTTCTGAGAAAAGACAGGAGTTGAAAAATCTTGCAGCCTCTTTGTTTATCTCATACATTCTGCGACGCTTCTCAGCCATAGAATTATCAAAGCCTTCACTTGGCATAACAAGACCCACCTTATCGGCAAGGTACTTGACAGCCTCGTAAAAGTCGAGATTTTCAGCTCGTCTTATAAAGCCGATAACCTCACCGCCTGCTCCACAACCGAAGCAGTAATAGCTCTGTGAGTCGGGATAAACAGTGAATGACGGTGTCTTTTCATTATGGAAAGGACAAAGTCCTACAAGGTTTTTACCTCGTCTTTTAAGAGGCACATACATAGATATAGTCTGCTCTATGTCGCATCGCATCTTAAGCTCTGTGAGAAATTCTTCTGAAAATCTGCCTGCCATAATACACCGTCCTTTCAAATTTAATTCGGAATTCGATTTATCCGTTCCAACCACTTGGAATAAAGTAATTGCTGAAAACTTTAAGCGCATAGCTGTCTGTCATACCTGCAATATAGTCAACAGCCGCTCTCTCAGCGCCCTCATTCCAGGCTATCTGTATGTATTCGTTGGGAAGCTCGTCAGGGTGTGTGCTGAAGAACTCATAAAGCTTCTGCACCAAGGCAATAGCCTTACTCTCCTCGCCCTTGCAGACGGGGTTGGTATACACCCTCTCAAACATAAAATCGTGAAGTATGTCAAAGGCACTCTGCACGTCTCTGTCAAGCTGAATGGTATCAACTGTGTTTTCAATAGCAGACATAACAAGAGTGTTGATTCTCTGACTTTTTGTGTCGCCTAAAAAACGTTTAGCCTCAGCAGGAAGATTACCCCCGCTGATAACTCCGCCTCTTATAGCATCGTCAATATCGTGGTTTATATAAGCAATTTTATCGGCAAGCTTTACAATTCTGCCCTCTAAGGTTTCGGCTTCTTCGCCTCTTGTATGGCAGACTATGCCGTTTCTCACTTCATAAGTAAGGTTGAGCTTTTCGATTTTATCCACTACTCTCAGGCTCTGCTCATAGTGTTTGAAGCCCTCGGGAAAAACTGAATTGAGTGCTCTTTCACCTGCATGGCCGAAAGGTGTATGACCTAAATCGTGACCTAAGGCAATAGCTTCGGTGAGAGTCTCGTTAAGGCCTAATGCCGACGCAATTGTACGTGCTATCTGTGAGACCTCGAGAGTGTGGGTAAGTCTTGTTCTGTAATGATCGCTGTCGGGAGAAAGGAAAACCTGAGTCTTATGCTTGAGTCTGCGGAAAGCGGCGCAGTGGATAATTCTGTCTCTGTCGCGCTGAAAAGCAGTTCTCACGGGGCATTCGCCCTCCTGCACAAGTCTGCCCTTTGTGTTTTTACAAAGGAAAGCGTGGTCGCTTAAGGTTTTTTCTTCAATTTCAAGAGTTCTGAGTCTGATATCTGACATTGCTTCACTCTCCCTTTTCAGATTTCGCAGAATTTCTCATCTATAACCTCACTGTGGAATTTACCACAGGAAATATCAATGAGTCTGCTTTCAAAAAACGGCACCTTATCCTGAGGTATTCTGAAAACGACCTCAACATTATCTGTAAACTGTGTATCTTCGACAATACCGCCCTCCTCACAGATGAGGGGTACGAGTCTGCCGTAGAAGTTATAGTCTGTTTTTACCTTTACAATTTTGCAAAGGGACATAGTGATGATACCGCCTGCATCAAGAGCAATTTTAGCCCCGTGGGAATATGCTCTTACAAGACCGCCTGCGCCGAGCATTATGCCGCCGAAATATCTTGTAACCACCACACAGCAGTCAACAACCTCTTCTTTTAAAAGCACATCAAGAGAGGGTATCCCTGCCGTGCCCTGAGGCTCGCCATCATCACTGAAGCGTCTTACTCCCCCGTCACGAAGACAGTAGGCATAGACATTGTGAGTAGCGTCCCAGTGCTTGGATTTGATTTCACCGATAAACTCAAGAGCCTCTTCCTGAGTCTTGACAGGCTTCACATAGCCTATAAATCTCGACTTTTTAACGATAAACTCGTCGCTCGAAGCTTCTTTTATTGTTTTATACTCTGTCACGCCGCTCACCTCCTAAATGAAAATAAGACGGTACAACATAAATTGTGCCGTCTGATTTTTTAAAACAAAACTTATTTGTTCTTTGCAAGATTGAAACGCTTATTGAATCTGTCAACACGTCCGCCTGTATCAACGAGCTTCTGCTTACCTGTGAAATAGGGGTGGCAGTTTGAGCAAACGTCAACGTGCATATCCTTCTTTGTTGAACCTGTTTCAATTACAGCGCCACAAGCACACTTTACCTTAGTCTGTTCGTAGTTGGGATGAAGATTATCTTTCATTAGTTTCACCTCATTTCGGTTTCATTACATTATTTAACGGATGATATTGTATCACACCATAAATCAAAAATCAACATTTTTTTGAAATTTCTTTATTTTATTTCAAAATATTTTTTCCGAAGCACTTCAACATTGTATAAAAGTTACTATTTCAGCCCTCAACACCTATCTCTTTTCCAAGATGGAACGAATATAAAAGCGTTTCTTTTACCTCATATCCCGTAGACATAGAAAGAGCTTTCTTATATATGAGCACCTGAGATGTGTATTTTTCTCTGAAAAGCTCCTCACTTTCAAGTCTGTCGGTTTTATAATCGACTACCACAAGTCTTCCGTCTTCAAGAAATGCACAGTCGGCTATACCCTGAATCATTATCTTTTCATCAGAGAATTCTTCTACACCATCATATACCTCACTTATAGGCACCTCAACGGTGAATTTCTTTTCTCTCATAACAAGAGGGCTCTTTGTTATCCTCTCAAAGAGAACTGACGAGAAGAATTTTTCAAGTGCCTGTCTGTTAATTGCCTTAGCTTCATTTTCGGAAAGAATACCCTTGTCGTAAAGTCTTTCTATTTCTGCCTCGACATTCACTTTAGCCTTGTCATAATCGGCATACTGAATAAAGCTGTGAGTTGCAACACCTTTTGCCGCACCTGTCAGACCCGATGATCTCATAAACGACGGCTCACCTGAAGCGAAATAGTCACGGTCTATAAAGTTTTTATCCGTTTCCGATGCCGCTCTCTTTGTTACGATACCCGAAAGTGCTTCATATTTATATCTGAAGTCGGCTCTTTCTCTGATGAGAGCAAGGAAATCTTCGTCTGCCTTTTGTGAAAGCTCTTTTTCTTCCTTTTCGGCAGAGTACTCTGAAAACTCACTGTAAACCACCTTAAGAGGCACTTCGCAAGACAGAGCTATTCTGTGGTCAATACCCGCTTCTTCTCTGAGAGCATAAGCATCGGGGTGCCTTATAAGAGTGCCTATAAGCCACTCACCAAAGCCCGAAGCACAGGAGCAGGCGTAGGGTGAAAAGCTATTCCTTCCCACGGGTATCTCCGAAGCATAGCCACGGCACTTATCGAGTACTTTATCCTTGGCATAAACCATTATGAGCTTTTCACGAGCTCTGGTCATTGCAACATAGAGCACTCTCATCTCTTCGCTTATATTGTCTTTTCTTATACCGAGCTTTACAGCACTGTGGCAAAGGGTTGAGTGCTGTGCGAAGGTGTCGATATTTCTTCTCTTCATTCCTATGCCGTGCTTCTGGCTTATAACAAGATTTTCCTTCTCATCGCTTTTATTGAAATCCGTAGCGCAGGATGCAAGTATGCAAACTGGGAACTCGAGACCCTTCGACTTATGGATTGTCATTATTTTTACACAGTCACTTTCCTCTGCTATTCCCACAGCACCCGAAATATCTCTTTTCTTGTCACCGAGCCGGTCAATAAAGCCGGAAAGAGAGCCGTAACCCGAATTTTCATATATATCGGCATAATCGCAAAGCAGCATAAGATTGCCTCTTTTTATTCCCGATGGGTCTGTTGCCTGAAAAACTGACGGCAACGCTGTATCGTTGTAAATTTCTTCAAGAAGCTCTTTTACTCTCAGACACACACTGAGATTACGCCAGTATCTTATTTTTTCCAAGAAATCCTTTACCTTTTGGTCATCACTGACTATAAGACAAGTATAAATATCCCCTCGTCTGTTTTCAATGCGTAGTCTGCTTATTTCGTCAGCAGTAAAGCCGAAAACCGGAGACATCATCACACTCAGGAGCGGAATATCCTGTTTCGGATTATCTATTACCCGAAGAATATTTACCGCCAGGCTGATTTCTACAGAAGTAAGGAATTCTCCCGAAACCTCGGTAAAGCAGGGAATTCCCTCATCACGCAAAACCTCGGCGTACTTTACACCTCTGCCCGAGCCTGTTGCTCTCATAAGAATGGCGAAATCCTTATAGGTAGCCTTTCTTTCACCATCGCCATCCTTGACAGTATATCCGGCTGCAATCATACTCTTTATAAGCTTTGATATATAGCGTGCCTGAACCTCGCTTGAGCCGACCTTTTCCTCGTTTTTAGGATCAAATTCTACAAGGTGAAGCTCCGAAGACGGCTCGTCCTTTTCACTGTAATCTGCCGAAAAAACAAGCTCTTCATCCTTACCATAATCTATATCACCACATGATGCGCTCATTATCTGAGAAAAGACAAAATTGATAATATCTGTTACGCCCTTACGTGAACGGAAGTTATTACCCAGAACTATCTTTGCAGGATACTCATTGACAGCCTTATCGTAAGACTTGTAGGAATTCTTAAGACCGATAAATATATCGGGATTGGCTTGTCTGAAACGGTAGATGCTTTGCTTTACATCACCTACTCTGAAAAGATTGTTTCCGGATATTGCGGTAAAGAGCATATCCTGGGCCGCATTGGTATCCTGATATTCGTCGATAAGGATTTCATCAAAATTTTCTCTGAGATTTTCTGCTAAAGGTGTGCTTTTCCAACCGTCGGGAGTTTCCTCGACAAGAAGCTCCAGTGCCATATGTGTAATATCACTGAAGTCAGCAACCTTCTTCTCCTTTTTGATAAGATCAAAATTTGACTTGTATAGCTTCGCCGTTTTTGTAAGCACCTTTATCATAGGTCTGAGAAAGCGCATATCCTCTTTGTATTCATCCTCACTGCAGCAAAGAAGACTTCCAAGGCCTTTCAGCTCATCCTTCACATGGTCACGGTTTGCAATCAAAGAGCTGAGGGCAACATCCTCCTTTAACTCTTTTGGGGTGTTCTTTCTTCTTGCGGCACTATAGGCGATGACTGCTCGTCTGATTTCATCCCAGCTTTGGTCTGTTTCTATTCTCTCAAGGATATACTCTGCCTGAGCCTTATCGGAGCTGACAGCGTCATAAAGTACTTTGGTATAGTCCTCGTTACCGTCACATTCTGCTATTACTGTTGAGGCAAGGCTGATACAGTATTCGAGAGCGCTTTTAATACGATCTATGACTATCCTGCCGTAAGAACCTTCCTTTATGCCCACCCCTTCTTCAAAATCAAGACAAAGGGAGTCGAGCCATTTTTCAGGAAACGGAAATGAAACCGAATTAATATAGAGCTTCTCAGCCATTTCAGCAGTTTTACTGTCATCTCTGCCACTAAAAAGAAGCTCACCTAAATTTCTGAAGCTTCCGTCACTGTCATTTTCATACATCTGCTCCATAGTTATATCCATAGCCTGCTTGGAAAGAATCTGCAATTCCCCATCGTCAGCTATTTTGAAATCCGGAGACAGTGATAGAGCCTGGAAGTTTTCCTTTACAAGATCAGAGCAAAAGCTGTCAATCGTACATATTTTAGCCGACGGCAGAAGTATCTGCTGACTTATAAGAGTATGATTTGTGGGATCTTTTTTCAGAAGTTCTGTCAAGGCATGCCCTATTCTCTCTCGCATTTCCTGAGCTGCAGCCCTTGTAAAGGTAACAATAAGCAATCTGTCAACACTTGTGGGATTATCGCCAACGGTAAGTCGGTTGATTACTCTCTGTGTGAGTACCGCAGTTTTGCCTGAGCCTGCCGCCGCCGATACAAGCACATTGCCGTCAAGAGCATTTATAGCATCTGACTGAGCCTCAGTCCATATTCTCGCCACTGTCCTCACCTCCCATAAGCTTTCTTATACAATCGTCGTGACTGAGTTTTTCTGCATATCTTATTTTAGGATTTTCCTTAAGGCACACATCTTTATAATTACACCAGGTACAGGTTTCACTGTTACCCTGACCTGAAAGAGGTCTTGCTTCTATCTGACCCTCGTGCAGGCTGTCGCCCATATTTATTATAATATCATCAATGACCTTGCCGAGTCTTTCAAGCTGAGGCACAGTAATAAACTTACCCTTTATATGACCTGTTTTCTTATCGAAGCTGACAGGCAGAAATACGGCTCTTTTACTCTTGTCCATTGCTTCAATGCTATCATCGTCAAGAACAAGCATACCCTTCATCTTGCCTCTTGAAAGAAGCTTTTTCTGCTTTGACTCTTCACTTTCATTTCTGTCAACATCACAGCTTAAAAGGTTTGCAGGAAAGTAAAGGATACCTGACGGAGTGATATTTTCATAGAAGCCGCTTCCGCCTCTCCAGATGCTGATAAGATAGAGAAGCATCTGCATATTCAGGCCATAGAAAACGTCACTGAGCTCAAACTCCTTGACTCCTGTTTTATAATCGACGATACGGATATATCGCTTGCCGTCTCTGTCCATTCTGTCCACACGGTCAATCTTACCCGTAAGCTCAACACTGCCCTCTTTAAGCTCCACCTTAAAAGGCTTCACCGGACTTGCACTGTCAATGGAAAGCTCAAATTCGCAGGGCTCGAAGTCACTGTCACCAAATTCCTCGGTCAGTCTTTCGAAAATATGCTTTAATACTTTATACATTCTTGAGTAAAGATAACTGAAGCGCAGGCTGTCTTTTTCGCTGTCACTCATATAAACACGCATATACTCACTGAGATAATATCTGATTCTCTCGTCAAGCTTCTCTTCTGAAAGAGAGAGAAACTCCTTGTTTCTGTATTCTGAGAGCACCTTTTCCAAAACGTGATGGACTACATTACCGCCCATTCTTGCATCAAGCTTTGCTCTTTCTCTGGGATTTGCTCTCAGACCATATCGGCAGAAATACATAAACGGACACTTGCTGTAAACCTCAAGCTGTGAAGCTGAAAAACACATATCCTTACCGAAAAGCGACATTGCCGTTGACTTCTTGCTTATACGGAAGTCCTTATCGGATACGGCTCTGTCTATAGCGGCAATTCTGCCCTCATATTCTTTCTTGTCCTTGAAATATTGCTTGAGCGCCTGGGATTTTGCATCACTCAACTTATATCTTTTCGCCATCAGCTCAAAGGCTGACTGCTCACTTTCAATAAGTGCACTTATATCTTCAGCATTGGTATTAATCACTCTGCAAAGCGGGAAAATACTCCATATCTGCCTTACACATTCGCTTTCAGCAAGAGACTCTCCGCCGTCTCCTGACGAGGAATAGGAAAGGTAAATTTTCTCCTCGGCACTCGAAAGGGCATTATAGCAGATAAATCTTTCATCAGCAGAAAGTTTCTTTATGTCCTCACCTATCTCGAGCTCGACATCTGAAAGTTTTTTAAGCTCTGCAGGAGAGAATATTCCTCCCTGACTTCTCTGAAGAGGAAATAAACCTGTATTCATACCTACAAGAAAAACTACCTTGGCTGATTTTGTAAGCATTCGGTCAGCACTACATATACTCACTTCATCATATCCGTCAGGCAATTTGCCAAGACTCTTTGAAGAGACAACTATCTCGAAAAGCTCAAGGAATCTTTTTACCGATACAGGTCTGTCACCAAGGCTAAGCGCTAGCTCATCAAGGACCTCCATCAGAATATCCCATACCTGCTCCTGCTCTATTGCAAGCTCACCGAGACCCTGATTTTCAAGAAGAATTGCATACTCTTTGAGTCTATCGTCAGCCTTGCTGTCTCTGAGATATCTGTAAATTATCTCAGCACATCTTTTACCTGTGGTATCCTTAAGGCTCTCTCTTAATTTTTCAAGAGGCTCTGTGATGCTCTTTCTGAGTTGATTGATACTTTCAAGAGCTCTGCTTTGTCTTTCACCCATAGCAAATCCGAAGCCGTCGGGATTAGCAGTGAAGTCACTGAGCCACTTTTTGCCCGAAATATCCCAAGTGAAAATATAGTTTTCCAGCTCGCTTAATTCTTTTTCGCCATAGCCACAAAGACCCGTCTTTACGAGTCTGAAAATATAATCGGAATTATACCCCTCACTGCAGATGCTGAGCAAATATCTTACAAAGCATATCAGCGGCTGATTGGACACAGGCTGACGCTTATCCTCAAACAAAGGCAGGTCATACTTTTTTACAGAGCGTGATACTGCCTTATGATAGCTTTCATCATTTCTGTAAACCACTGCAATATCACGGCAACGGTACTCGCCGTTTCTCACTAAAGCCTTAATCTGTCTCGCAACAGCATCGCACTCATTTTCCTTTGTGTCCGCCTTGATTAAGGTAACACTGTCGGTGGCATCGGAATAAATATCAATCTCATTTTTATAGATATTTTTCTGAAGATGAAGCATCTCCGGAGTAAACTTACTGTCATCCCTCTGACACATAACCGTTTCATTTGTCTCAACACCATTGTTGCCTGCAAGAAGCATAAGACGTCTTGCTGTAGCATTGACACTGCCGAAAGCACCAAGGTCATTTATGTTCCTCAGATTTTCACTGCAAAGGGTCACATATACATTTTCCGCCTTCACAAGCATAAGCTCAATAAGCTTATATTCAGGATAAGTAAAGCTTTTGAAGCCGTCAATCACTATCGTTGTACCCTTGAAAAAGTCAGTATCCCTGAGTATTTCGTAGACCTTTATCAGCATATCCTCATCATCAAAGTGACTCTGAGAAACCACAGCGTCATAGGCACGGTATACCATAGCTGTTTCAAGAAGCTTTTCTTTGAGCAGATTATCCGTAAGACGATGCGCTTTAGCTTCAATTTCATCAGGAGTTATACCACTGTTTTTCATCTCGTCGATTTCACCTAAGAGCTTACTGACAAGAGCCATTTCATTTTTATGTCTGGAGAAAACCTTCAGGCTGTCACGAAGTCCATCAATAGCCACAGACATAAAAATTTCACGCATACCGCCTTTGGCTATTGGAGATTTTATTCCGCCGTAAGTTTTCAGTGCAACGTGACAAAGACGCGAAAAAGACAGCACCTCAATCTCACTTGCCGTCTCAGGTCCTAACAGATGGAGTATCCCCTTATCCGTATCAAAAGTAAACTGCTTAGGTACAATAAGCATAGTTTTTTTGCCGTGCGAAACACACTTTCCAAGCATCTCATGCGCCTTCGCAGTTTTACCGCTGTTTTTAACTCCTACAATAAAATTAAGCATATTCTTCTCCTGAATTGAATTTTACATTCACATTATAACTGACTTTCGCTCTTTTTTCAATTATTAGATTGAATTTCTATTAAGATTATTATATAATACTGTAATATAGATTATTATACCCCGAAAGAAGAGGTTGAGCATATATGAAAACTTACAGGATACATTTAATCCGTCACGGAATAACAAAAGATAACATCGAAGGTGTTTACTGTGGTGTAACAGATACTCCCCTTTGCGATGAAGGCAAGGAACAGCTCAAAGAAATGAAAGAAGAATACATCTACCCCGGCGCCCAGTTCCTTTTCACTTCTCCCCTTACACGTTGCAAGGAAACTGCTGAGATTTTATATCCCGACTTAAAGCCTATCGTTATTGAAGGGCTGACAGAATATAACTTCGGTGAATTTGAGGGAAAGACAGCTGACGAGCTCCATAAAAAGCAACCTAACTTTGAGCCGTGGCTCAAGGGTGAGCCCGGTGTAAGACCTCCCTTCGGCGAAAGCAACGAGGATTTTGCTTCCAGAGTTTGCTCAGCCTTTGTCAAAATAGTTGACGGTGTAATTAAAACCGGTACAGAAGACCTCATTATCGTCACTCACGGCGGTGTAATATCAACTATCCTTTCAAACTTCGGTCTGCCCGAAGCTTCTGTAAGCGACTGGCTGACACCTCCCGGTTGCGGATACACTATAAGAATAAGCCACTTCTTATGGATGCAGGGTCACAAGTTTGAGGTAATCAAAGAGATACCTGAAATATCCTCAGAAGAAACTCAGGGTAACTACTATGACGGTTGGGACTACTATCCAAACGATGATGACTTTGATGTAAGTGAATACTTATACGACTGATAGAAAAGAGACTTATAATGAATATACTTGTTTTGGGCGACGTTGTCAGTGACAGCGGCTGCGAATTCATAAGAAAAAAACTTCCTGCTTTCAAGAGGCTCAAGAATATAGATTTCACTGTTGCCAACGGTGAAAACTCATCAGCAGGCAACGGTATTACTCCCTTTTCTGCTGATCACCTTTTTACAAGCGGCGTGGACTTCATCACCACCGGCAATCACGTTTACAGACGCAAAGAAATCTATGACTATCTCGATGACAATGAATATATCATAAGACCCTATAACTATTCTTCAGGCAATCCCGGTAAAGGCGTAGCCCTTGTTGATACCGGTATGTACAGCATAGGCATTATCAACCTTATGGGCACTATGTTTATGGAAAGCCTTGAAAATCCCTTTTATGCGGCAGACAAAGCACTGAAAGAATTAGAGGGTAAGACTAAAATAATTCTTGTTGATTTCCACGCTGAGGCCACCTCTGAAAAGCAGGCTCTTGCTTATTATGTAGACGGCAGAGTTTCTGCATTTTTCGGCACTCATACACATGTACTCACAAATGATGACAGAATACTTAATGGCGGCACGGGATATATTACCGACATCGGTATGTGCGGTGTTGTTGACAGTGTACTCGGTGTTGAAAAAAATATTGTCATAGATAAATTCAGAACAAATATGCCCACTCGCTTCGACAATGCCAAGGGTGGCTGTATGATAAACGGATGTATTTTTAAAATTGACGAAAAAACCGGAAAGTGCCTTGGCACTGAAATTGTACGATTCGAATAATAAAAGGAGCTTTGAAATGAAAAAGCTGATATGTATTTTTGCATGCCTTGCGCTGATAGTGGGAATTTTCTCGGGCTGCAAAGGCAAAGATACGGACAACAATACCACAACAACAGAAGAAGCTGCCCTTACAGAGACAACCACTCAGAAGCAGCCGGCTGAAAGAAAAGTTACCCTCGGTTACTACAAGGACAAATCACTCAACCCCTATAAAACCGAAAGTCCCACCAATAAAAATCTGCTTACGCTGGTTTATGACGGACTTTTTCTTCCGACTGACGGATATACCGTTGAGCCTCTTATCGGTCTTTCATTTACAAATAATGAAAAGATGCTTACCGTCACACTTGATCCGGATGCACTTTTCTGCGACGGCAGCGTAATAGACACCTCTGATATTGTATACTCCTTTAACCTTGCAAAAGAAAGCGAACACTATAAAGCCAGACTTCAGAATTTCTCCTCTGTTGCAGCAGGTGTCGGCAGTGTGACTTTCACATTATCAAACCCTGATGCTTTTGCCGAAAACTGTCTTACCTTTCCTATTGTCAAATATGGCACCGGAGAAAACGACATTCCCACAGGCAGTGGCAGATACACCCTTTCCAAGAAATCAGGCAACTACTATCTTACAGCCAACGAATACTCAACAAGACAGGAGGAAATGGCTACACGCCGTATTTCTCTTGTACCCATAACCTCAGAGGCCGGTGAGCTTTATCTTCTTCAGACAGGTGATCTGACATATTTCTTCGACGATCTCAGCGACGGAGAATACACAAAGATAAGAGCCAACACAGTAAGAGTAGCTCTCAACAATATGGTTTATCTCGGCATAAATTCTGAAAGCAATCATCTCAAAAGCAAAAAAGTCAAAGAAGCTCTTTGTTATGCTGTTAACAAAACCTCTCTGGCAGATGCGGCATACAGCGGTATAGCCTCTATAAGTGATGTACCTTTAAATCCCCTTTGGGAGGAGCTCGGCACTCTTGAGACCTCTCTTTATCAGCAAAACACCGTTAAGGCAGGTGAGCTTCTCGATGAAGCAGGATACGTATTTGCCTATACTAACAACCGATACAGAAGTAAAAACTTCGAATATATTGAGCTCACTCTTCTTGTCAACAACGAAAACGAGCCAAAAGTCAGAATTGCAGAAATGACAGCAAAGTGGCTTCGTGATATCGGCATAGATGTAACTGTAAATTCACTGCCCTATGAAGATTATATTTCTGCTCTCGAGAGAGGTGACTATGACCTTTATATAGGCGAAATCAGACTTTCACCCAATATGAGTCTTTCGCCCTTCTTCTCGGAAAATGGTTCTGCCGCTTACGGTATCGATACAGAAGGTGCTGTTGCCAAAGCTCATTCGGACTTTGCTGCCGGCAAAATAGATATTTCAACCTTTATACAGGTTTTCTCTATAGAAAAGCCCTTTATTCCACTTCTTTTCAGAGAAGGTATGGCTTATTACTCACGTGAGCTCACTTACGAGGACACCGTAAACGAATACGAGCTTTTCGCAAACATTTATTCCTGGAGTGTAATTAACTGATGTCAGATATTCCCCTCAGATATATAAAAGGTATAGGCGAAAAAAGAGAGGAGCTTCTCAGGAAGCTTGATATATGCTCTCTTTATGATCTTGTGCACTTTTTTCCCAGAGACTATCTTGATTTCACTGACCTTACCCCTATTTCACGAATGATTCCCGGTGAAACCTATGCCTTCAGCGCAATAGTCGGATACACTCCTGTGGAGAATAAAATCCGACCCGGTATGACAATATATAAGACAATGGTTACCGACGGCAAGGCGGGTGTAAGAATAAACATCTTCAACAGCAAATACCTTGCAGACTCTTTAGAGCAAGGTGAGGAATACATCTTCTACGGCAAGGTAACAGCTCAAAACGGCTCTCTTGAAATGAGCAACCCAATTGTTCAGCCTTATGACAAGGAGACAGGGCTCAGACCAATATATCCCCTTACTGCCGGCCTTACAACCAACATACTCTGCAAAATAATCGAAAATGCCCTCGAAGCTTATCTGCGGAAAGATATTCTCTTACCCGTACCTGAAAGCATACGCCAGGAATACGGTCTTGCTCACAAGTATTTTGCTCTGAAAAACATTCATTTTCCCAAAAGCAGAATTGACCTTGACATTTCAAAGAAAAGCCTTATTTTTGAAGAGCTTCTCATTTTCCAAACTGCAATGCTTCGTCTTAAAAGCAGAAATAAAGGCAAAACGAGTCTTACAGTCAGAGATGACTGTTTAGCTGAATTTATGAGCACTCTACCCTTCGAGCTCACCTCAGCACAGAAAAGAGTAATAAGCGAATGTCTTAAGGATATGAGAACCAATGTACCTATGAACAGACTTGTTCAAGGTGATGTCGGCAGCGGAAAAACCGTTGTGGCGGCTTGTCTTATTCATACTGCCGCTAAAAATAAAATGCAGAGTGTTCTTATGGCTCCGACAGAAATTCTCGCCACACAGCACTTTGCCACACTTAAAAGCCTTATAAAAGATTCCCATATAACCTGCGAGCTTCTCACAGGCTCCGTGACGGCAAAGAAAAAGGCCGAAATAAAAGAACGCCTCAGAAAAGGTGAAATCGACTATATTGTCGGCACACATGCACTTTTAACGGACAACACTGAATTTCACAGGCTAGGTCTTGTTATCACCGACGAGCAGCACCGCTTTGGCGTAAAACAAAGAGGCACCCTGATACAAAAAGGCAATAATCCCCACACTCTCGTTATGAGCGCTACACCTATACCACGTACACTTTCACTTATCATTTACGGTGATCTTGATGTTTCTGTTATAGATGAGCTTCCCAAGGGCAGACAGAAAATTTCAACCTTTGCCGTTGATACATCATATCATCAGAGAATGTACGGCTTTATTAAGAAGACTCTTGACTCAGGTAATCAGGCATATATTGTATGCCCTGCCGTCGACGAAACTGAAGGTGATATTGCTTCGGCAGTAAAGCACGCTGAAGATCTGGCAAAAAAAGAATTCAAGGACTATAAGGTAGGTCTTCTTCACGGCAAAATGAAGGCTAAGGATAAAGAAAAAATCATGTACGATTTTCAGAGGGGTGAAATTCAGCTTCTGGTATCGACTACAGTTATTGAGGTCGGCGTTGATGTGCCGAATTCAACTGTTATGGTTATAGAAAATGCTGAGCGCTTCGGGCTTTCCCAGCTCCATCAGCTCCGTGGCAGGGTTGGCAGAGGCAAGGACAAGTCTTACTGTATACTCGTCAGTGACGCTCAGAGTGAAACCGCAAGAGCAAG
This sequence comes from Acutalibacteraceae bacterium, assembly GCA_045631165.1. GTDB lineage: Bacteria > Bacillota > Clostridia > Oscillospirales > Acutalibacteraceae > UBA6857. The sequence continues at coordinate 5,408 of JAZQUF010000096.1, read as the reverse complement.
ACTTGAAATAATGTGTAAAACCAACAACGGCTTCGCCATAGCTGACAAGGACCTCGAATTAAGAGGCCCCGGTGAATTTTTCGGTTCACGGCAACATGGTCTTCCTGAAATGAAAATAGCTTCATTTACAGAAAATATGGATACTGTAAGACAGACACATTCGGCAGCCAGAAAAATATTAGAGCTTGACCCGGAGCTTTCAAAGCCTGAAAATGCCGGGTTAAAAATTGCAACTAAAAATTTAATTATAAAACAAGCTGAAAATAAACTCAGCTTTAACTGAGAAAGGAAAGATAAATATGAAAAAAATTGCAAGCTTCACTATCGACCACACCATTCTTCCAAAGGGCATGTATCTTTCAAGAACAGATGCCAATACTGTTACCTATGATATAAGAACAAGACGTCCCAATGTTGAAGAGGTTATGTCAAACGGTGCTATCCATACCCTTGAGCATCTTTTTGCAACCTTTGTAAGAAACAGTGACGTTGCAGATAAAATCGTCTATTTCGGACCTATGGGTTGCAGAACAGGCTTCTATTTTATCACTCTTGATTCCCTTTCTAAGGCAGGTGCTATTGCACTTACACGCTCAGCTCTTAAATTCTGTGCTGAGTTCACAGGTGAAATTCCCGGTGTATCAGCTGAAGAGTGCGGCAACTACCGTGACCATGATCTTCAGGGTGCAAAGGAAGAGGCTGCTCAGATGTACGAAATACTTTTCGACTGGACTGCCGATAAATTAGCTTATCCTAAGAAATAGTCTCTCAACTAAAGCACAGGTTATCTCTGTGCTTTTATAAAAGCTTTAAGTTAAGAAAGGAGGAGTCCCTTGAGCAATGACAGTAAGGATATTTTCACTCTTTACGGCAGTGACAATATACAATATGCAAAATATGATAAGGGTGATGCGGACGAGATAATCATACCAAGAGAAGTAAATGCTTTCGCAACAAAAAAGCATACCCCAAGCCGAAAAGACTCCCTTTTCTTTGTTGTTGCAGATTCTTTTCTTGATTTTGCCGAGAATTTGGGTGAAACATATATAAGACTTTTCAAGAGCATTGTGCTTAAGCTTCTTCCTGTTTTATTGTTTATACTCAGAATTATCAAAGCTTTGTTCTCCCTTACAGGAAAGCTGTTCAACGGCTTCAAGGACAAAAATCTCCGTCAGCGTCTTGCTGCCGGCAGAACAATAAAGCAAGATATAAAATCAATACGGCTTCTCACCTTAAAGCAGGATGAGGAAAACAAAACCGCTTTTTTCATACGGGCAGTCAAGAATTATTTAACTGACTCTTTCAGGAAAGATGACAGCCTTATCAAGGCTACTATGAACTATGTATTGCCCCTTGCGGTAATTACAATTATTATACTCGGCTTCAGCAGTGATTCAGATAAGGTTCCCGCCCTGAAAATCATCTACCAAGGCACACCTATAGCCTATGCGGAAAGCCAGGCTGTGTGGATTCAAGGCAAGAATCAGGCATTATCTATGCTCTATGACAGCGAGGAATCTGCCCTGTTTCTGGAGGACATTACCTTCGAAATTGAAAGAGTAAAAGTCAGTCAGCTGAGCAGTGCCAGAGTAATAAGTGAGACCCTTCTTGCAAGCAGCAACAATAAATATAAGCGAGCTTGCGGAATATATATTGACGGTGTGCTTCTGTGTGCCACACATAATGAATCAGATGCCCTCGGAGTACTCGACAGCATACTTTTGCCCTATAAAGAAAAAGCAGGTGACGACACCATCGTTGGCTTTGTCGAGGAAATAGAATATGTTCAGGGCTACTACCCCGAAAACAGCGAAATTATATGGGATTCAGCGAAGCTTCTTGAAATACTTCAATCCAATAATTCACCCGTCAGAGTCAAAACTATGAAAACTGTAACAAGATATGAAACTATCAAATATGATACGGTGAAGAAAAATACATCGGCTCTCTATAAGGGCACAAAGAAGACTCTGCAAAAAGGTCAAAACGGCAAAATGCTTGTCACAGAGCTTGTGACCTATATTGACTCTGTAAAATCCTATACCGCAACAGTTTCTGAAAAGGTTGTCACTGCTCCTGTCGATGAAATCATTCAAATCGGCACAAAAACAAATGCTTACGGTGGCTCTTACACAAGTTCAACCGGCTTTATATGGCCCACAAGAGGCGCTTACAGAGTTTCATCGCATTATGGCTACAGAAGTGCAAGTATTTCGGGTTGGTCGTATCATGGTGGTATTGACATTGTTTTAGGCTCAGGCTCATCAGCAGGTATTCCCGTTGTGGCCTCCGCTTCAGGTACTGTTGTAATTGCAAACAGTGGTTGGCGCGGCTACGGTCATACGGTTGTAATCGATCATGGTGGCGGAATACAGACACGTTATGCTCATATGTATCCCGGTTCTATTACCGTAAGAGTAGGACAGCGGGTATATCAAGGACAACAGATAGGCAGAATAGGCTCCACCGGCAACTCAACCGGCCCTCACCTTCACTTTGAAATGCTTGTCAACGGCAGAAAGGTCAATCCTTATCCTTATATAAGATAAAACAAAAGACGGCTTCTGCGTGAAGTCGTCTTTTTTCAGTGTAAAAATCAGCGCATTTTTGGTTACTTTTTGTGCGCTGGCAAAAAGTAACGCCACGTGGCGAGCGACAAAAAAAGAGACGCAAATCAAATCTGCGTCTCAATAGATATCAAACTGTTTTCTTGCACTCGCCGTGCAGGCATTACTTTTCTTGAAAGAAAAGTAATCAAAAGAACTTTGCTTATTTCTTTTCCTCGATGGTGTTTTCCTGACCCTTGTAAACTACAAACTTGCAGAAGAGATACTCAAGCACCATATTAGAAAGCATCGTAAGACCAAGAACTATATATTCATTTACACCCTTGCCTGTTGCCGTATTTCCGAGAATTGTTGAAACGGGTGTAAATATAAGATAGAAGCCGAAAACCTTTGCCATAGCAACAGGAATATTAGCAGCTGACTTAAAGGTAAAACGACGGTTAAAGGTAAAGTTCCATAAAACTGAAAGAATAAGAGCGATAAGATAACACACGCCGTATTCTGAGCTGAGAATTGACATAATCTTTTCATTTTCAATATTGATGTTCGGCAGCACAAGCTCATTAAGAAGTGTGAATGAACCCACCTGAATGATACCTGCTGATGCTGAGAACAGCGCGAATTTTACCGCCTGTAATGCGTTGTTGTTTTTCATATTTTTTTCCTCCTTGCCATTTGGCTATAAATTTATTATACTCCCCTTTTTATGAAAAAGCAAGTGCAGAAGCCGTTTAACTTCTGCACTGTTTTTGTTATTTCTTAAGGCTGATGCCCTTTGCTTCAAGGTCAGCAATAATACCGTTTACAACATCCATAACCTCTTCCTTTGTAAGAGTCTTTTCAGGATGCGCAAATGTAATTCTTGAAGTGATTGACTTGCCGTTTTCGTCAGCGTATGTGTCAACAACCTCTACCTTCTTAACGAGAGGACAGTTTGCATTTTCAATAGCCTTGCCTATAGGAGCAAACTTATCGCTGATGAATGAAAGGTCAATTTCGATACCGGGGAACTTTGAGGGTTCTTCGTACTTGATAGCATCTGCTACAGCTTCAGCGAAATCCTTAACATCGATTTCAGCATAAACAATATTAGCTTTCTTATCAACCTTCTTTGATACTGTGGGATGAACAATACCGATTTCACCGATAACCTTACCACCGAGAATAACAGCGTTGAGATTTTTCGGATGCTGATAGCAGTGTGTAGCTTCCATAGTTTCGTAGGAAAGTCCGAGGTGCTTGATATCAAGAGCGAGAGTTGCAAGCATATCACGAAGCTCGAAATAGATTTCTTCCATTGACTTTGTCTTTGAGAAGAGAGTGATAGCAAGCTTTTTCTTTTCGTTGCAAAGGCCATCTTCCTTGAGACCTTCAACTACTCTGCCCACTTCGAAGATACCGAATGAGGGAGCGTATGTGTTGTTGATCTTAGCCTGGCAAAGCTGTGTGGGAACAATTGACTTTCTTATAACCTCAATGTTGGGGTTAGTAGCATTTACAAGCTTGATATTATCTTCGATTTCGATGCCGAGATCCTTACATTCATCATAGTACATCCATACATATGAATGCATTTCGTGAAGTGAGAAGCGCTTAACAAGGATATCCTTAATTTTGTCTTCTACTGTCTTTTCCACGTCAGGACGTACGGGGTAGATGGGTGATTCTGTGGTGTGGATATCGAAGTTGTCATAACCGTAAATTCTTGTGATTTCTTCGATGATATCAGCCTTGATAGTAACGTCCTTAGTCGCTCTCCATGAGGGTACTGCAACTGTGAAGTCATCACCCTTAAGTTCAACACCAAAGCCAAGGCTTTCAAGAGTCTTAACGATAGTTTCGTTGCTGATTTCGATACCTGTGTATCTGTCAACAAACTTCTTATCGAAGCTGAGACTTACTTTATCATATTCAAATGCTTTTTCGTCTGTGAGCGCTGAAACAACATTCACACCGCCGTCGATATCCTGAAGAAGCTTAACAAAACGCGCAATAGCGGGTACTGTCATTTCGGGATCAAGACATTTCTCATATCTCATTGAAGCGTCTGTTCTGTGTGAGAGTCTTACAGTTGACTTACGGATTGAAACTGCATTGAAGGTAGCATTTTCAAGAGTAAGAGTTGTTGTGTCGTCTACGATTTCGCTGTCAAGACCGCCCATAATACCTGCAATAGCAACAGGTGTGTCACCGTTACAGATCATAAGTGTGTTTTCGTCGATATTTCTCTCTACGCCGTCAAGAGTCTGGAATGTAAAGGGATTATCGAAGCGCTTGATGCGAAGCTTTTCAACTTTTCTTGAGTCGAAAGCGTGCATAGGCTGACCCATTTCAAGCATAAGGTAGTTTGTAAGGTCAGCGAGAAGGTTGATACTTCTCATACCGCAGTAGAAGAGTCTGATCTGCATGTTTACGGGGCTTACATTCTTTGTGATATTTTCAACCTGTAAGCAGGAGTATCTCTGACAAAGCTCGTCTTCGATCTTCATATCAATCTTGGGTAAGCTGTCGTATTTGGAAAGGTCTGCACTGTCGAGAGCCTTGAGAGGTCTGCCTGCAAGAGCTGCAAACTCTCTCGCAATACCGTAGTGACCCCAGAGGTCAGGACGGTTTGTAAGTGACTTGTTATCAACCTCGAAGATGATATGTTCTACTTCGTAAGCATCCTTGATATCGGTACCGTTGGGGATATCGTCTGTAATATCCATAATACCGCTGTTGTCGTCACTGATGCCGATTTCCTTACCGCTGCAGCACATACCGTAGGAGGTGTAACATGCAAGGGCTCTGGGGGTGATATCGATTTCACCGATCTTTGCACCGATTTTAGCAAAAGCAGTC
>JAZQUF010000095.1:0-2766 GCA_045631165.1 Acutalibacteraceae bacterium | reverse complement strand
TGGTGCCAACATCTCTTTTGCAGAGAGTGAAATTGACAGCGGCAAAGCTCTGAATATAAAATCTACAGCTTCTCAGTTTACAATTTCTCCCAATTTCATTTATTATGATGTATATGGTAATCCTGCATTTTTCCAGGATGCTGACCTTAATTGGTCGGATTACGGAACATTAAGATTAAAAATTAAAGTTAATGAAGGTCAGACAGTTAGGTTTGATGGACTGAAACTTACTCTTAATGACGGTATGTGTGTTTACCCTACAATCAAGGGTACAGATAATTTTAGCTGTGTTATTGAGGGTGACGGAACTGTCAAGACAATTACTCTTGATATGAACAGACTTTATGTTAATGCAGATATAACCACAGATACTTATAATTCAGATATTCTTAAAGCAGTAACATCAGCAAAGTTTGTCTTTTCAAATGTTGCGGGCAACGGAGTCGAACTTTCTGTTGACGATTTTGCTTTTATAACCAACAGTGGTGTAGAGGATACTCTAGAAACACCTGACGAGCCTGACACACCAGATACACCCAGCGAGCCTGACACACCAGATACACCCAGCGAGCCTGACACACCAGATACACCCAGCGAGCCTGATGTGCCAAAAAAACCTGAAAACACTGAAGAAGATTCTTGTAACCACCTTTGCCACGAGGCAGGCTCCATAAGCTTAATCTGGATGATAGTCAACTTCTTTAACCGACTTTTCAAAACAAATCCCACTTGTGAGTGTGGTGTAGCTCACTATTAATCAAATAAAAACCAAAACGGCGGGATAAAACCTGCCGTTTTTGTATTGGTGCGACGCGTTACAAAAAAATAACAAATAAATGAACCATTTTATTGTGATTTAATACTATAAAGCATTGACATAAATGGCGTTTTTTGTTAAAATAAATGCGTATAACTATAGGTATTGCCACCCATTTTTGTGAGCGGATACTTAAACAAAGGAGGATATACATGACAGATGCAAAAACCTTAGCATATATCAATATGTATGCTATACTCGGCACACTCGAAAATCTTTGTGAGCTTGACAGTGAAGCCAGTGCGCTTGTAATGACAAAGAAGCCTGTTTCAATTGCTCTTGCAGTAACAGACGGTCCCAGCGCAACAATCACTTTTAAAAACGGCAGATGCAGAATGGAACAGGGTATCAATAACTGCGATGTTCTTCTCCCCTTCTCATCATGCGAAAAATTCAACGGCCTTATTGATGGTACCGTTACTCCTATCCCCGCAAAGGGTTTTTCAAAGATAGGATTCCTTCTCAATAAGTTCACTCCCCTTACAGATAAGCTTTCAGCTTACCTCAGACCCAGTGAAGAAGATCTTAAAGACGATAAATTCTTTGAAATCAGCACTAAGCTTATGTTCTATGTTATCACTGTAGCTCTTTCACAGATCGGTAACAACGATGCTATCGGTAAGTTCAGCGCAAGCCTCATCGATGACGGTGTTGTTGAAGTTTCAATCAAGGACTGTGTAAGTGCACAGATCGTTGTTAAGAACCATCATATGGTTACAATCAAAGAGAAACCTGCTAAGTTCCGCGCAAAGATGGAATTTGACAATATCCGTCTTGCAAGAGACCTCTTTGACGGCAAAGTTAATGCTGTTGCTTCAATCGGTGACGGCTCCGTTACAATTATAGGTCTTGTAAGTATGATAGACAACATCAACAGAATACTCGACAGAGTAGCGCTGTATCTTGCATAAGGAGGTATAATCATGAGTTTTCCCGTTTATAAATATGATAAAAGCACAGAGCTTTTCCAGAGAGCAACCAAGGTTATTCCTTCAGGTATCTACGGTCATCTCGGCCCCGCAGAAGGTCAGTTTATTCCTGTAAGCAAATGGCCTATGTTTGCTGAAAAGGCAAAGGGTACATACATCTGGGACGTTGACGGCAACAAGTTCATTGACTATATGTGTGCATACGGTCCCAACGTACTCGGTTACTGCGATCCCGACGTTGACGCTGCTGCTGCAAAGCAGATGGCTCTCGGTAACTGTACAACTCAGCCCGCTAAGGTAATGCTTGAATGTGCAGAGCTTCTTGTTGACACAGTTGCAACTGCTGACTGGGCGTTCTTTGCAAAGAACGGTAACGATGCTACACAGGGCGCTATTATGTGCGCAAGAGCATACACACATCGCAAAAAGGTTATTATGTTCAAGGGTTACTATCACGGTGTTTCACCCTGGTGTCAGAAGATTGACTATCCCGGTGTACTTCCCGAAGATGTAGCTAACAACATTATGCTCCCCTGGAATGACATCCCTCTTCTTGAGAAGACAATTGCTGAAAACAAAAATGAAATTGCTTGTATTATAGCTCAGCCCTATGACCACGGCAACTTCCACGATAATGCATTCCCTGAAAAAGGCTTCTGGCAGCAGGTTAGAAAGATCTGTACCGATAACGATATCGTTCTTATTATTGACGACGTACGTGCAGGCTTCCGTCTTGACCTTGCAGGTTCAGACCACTACTTCGGCTTTGAGGCAGACCTTATCTGCTTCTGTAAGGCTCTTGCAAACGGCTACAATATGTCAGCTATCTGCGGTAAGGAATTCCTTAAGGGCTCAATGAGTGCACTTTCATACACAGGATCATACTGGCTTTCAGCTGTACCTTTCGCAGCTTGTATTGCTAACATCAATAAGATGAAGGCTCTTGATACACCTAAGATGTTCAAGGAAAAGGGCGAAAAGCTTGTTAACGGTCTTGTTGCTGCAGGTAAAGAACACGGC
>JAZQUF010000094.1:0-21997 GCA_045631165.1 Acutalibacteraceae bacterium | reverse complement strand
CGTTATTTCAATGGAAGCTATCTGGACAGGTTTTGCTCTTCCCACTACATATATGAGAGGCTGGAAGAATGTTTCCTATCAGGTACACTTCTATAACAATTCAGACTTTATCTTCAACTTCTTCCTTCTTCTTACAATGGCACTTCACCCCAATGTGCCTCTTATGGTAGGTGAATTCTATCCTCACAAGAAGACTACATGGGATAACTGCTTCTCAACAATGAACAAGCTTAACTATAGCTGGATGCTCTGGACATACAAGGCAACAGGTCACGGTATGTGGAGCAGCGACTGGTGTATGTACGGAGCAAAGGACGGCTTCTGGAGAGCTGACATTTTTGCAGGTACTTACGAAGAAATCAAAGAGGCTTGGAGTGCTGAAAGACTCAACACACAGACAGGCTTCCAGGATACAGGTCACTATGCTAAGAATGTAGCAGAGCATCTGTAATAAAAACAAGTAATGCTTTGTCAAACTTTTACAAAAGTTTGCAGGTGCAGGACAGAGTCCTGCAAAGGTAAAACAACAAATATATTTCAAATATAAAAACAACAAACCGACAGAGATTTTTTCTGTCGGTTTTGTGTTAGTTATAATAAGTGAATGTTTTTATCTTTGCAGGGCGTTGCCCCGCACCCCACGAGCTTTTGTAAAACCTCGCCAAAACTTTACTTATTTTAATTAATAGTTCTCTTTTCTTACTTCGAAGTAGCTCTGAGGATGTGCGCAGACAGGACAGATCTCAGGTGCCTTCTTGCCCATTACAAGATGTCCGCAGTTGCGGCATTCCCACATTGTCTCTTCGCTCTTCTCGAATACAGCCTGCATTTCAACATTGTTAAGAAGTGCACGGTATCTTTCCTCGTGGCTCTTTTCAATAGCGGCAACCATTCTGAACTTAGCTGCAATTTCTGCGAAGCCTTCTTCTTCAGCTTCCTGAGCCATACGGTCATACATATCTGTCCACTCGTAGTTTTCACCGGCTGCAGCAGCTGCAAGATTTTCAGCTGTGTCACCAAGCTCACCTAAAAGCTTGAACCACATCTTAGCGTGTTCCTTTTCATTGTTTGCTGTCTGCTCAAAGATAGCAGCTATCTGCTGATAGCCCTCTTTCTTAGCTTTTGAAGCGAAGTAGGAATACTTGTTTCTTGCCATGCTTTCTCCGGCAAATGCTTCAAGGAGATTTTTTTCGGTTTTTGTGCCTTTAAGATCCATAATAATGTCCTCCATATTATAATAATATTTTTCTTCAGGTCAGTTTCTGCTGACTTTTTTACTTTATCATTATTGACCTTATTTGTCAATTATAATCAGCCAACTTCTTTTAAAACTTTTTGCATTACTCTGTTGGCAACGGGGATAGCGTGAGTATAACCGAGTCCACCGTTCTCAAGGCAAACAACAATAGCGTAGGGGAAGCCTGCCTTGTTGCTGAAGCCCACGAACCAGGCGTGGCTCTTGCCGTTTGAAACCTCTGCAGAGCCTGTCTTACCGCACATTTCAAGATTCGGGAATTTGTTGTCGCTGTAGTAGTTCTTTACGTTTGAACGAAGAAGCTTTTTCACCTTTGCGGCTGTTTCTTCGCTTAGCTTAATATTGGTATTTATCTTGCTTTTGAGGTCAACTATCTCAGAGGATTCCTCAACAATATAGGGGGTCATAGCCTTGCCACCGTTTGCGATTGCGCCCATAAACATAAGCATCTGGCAGGGATTCACAAGGGTAGTGTACTGACCTATGCCTGCCCAGCCAAGATCAAGCTTGGTGCTGTCTGATACGTCAAAGGTACTTCTTACGGTTTTAGCCTTGCTGACAGTTACACTTTTACCGAAGCCCAACGCTCTTACGGTTTCTGTCAGCTTTTCCTTGCCCACCTCATTTGCAAGCTCAGAGAAAACGCTGTTGCAGGAAACGTTGAGCGCTCTTTCAAAGTCGAGAGTGCCGTGAACGCCGTTGCAGATAACGTCTCCCTTGCCGAAGGTTTTCTTACCCGTACATTTGAATTTTCTCGAATAAAGGTCGGGGATATTTTCAATAGCACAGATAGCAGTGACAACCTTGAAGGTTGAGCCCGGGGTGAATACACCTGAAATGGCTCTGTTCATATAGATGCCGTTATATTTTCCTGTGGTGTTTGTGTCGATATCTCCCGGTTTATTCTGGGGGTCATAGGTAGGTGCTGATACCATACATACAACCTCGCCTGTTTCGTAGTTGTATACTATGACGGTACCCTTGTTGCCGTTCATTGCACTGTAAGCCTCAGCACACACATCAGCATCTAATGTCAGCCTTATATCAACTCCCTCGTCGCTTGAAAGAGTTCCGTATATGCCGTCAACAAAATTGTAGCCGATAAGGTTGGAGCGATACAGGGTCTGAACGCCCGTTGCAATGTAGCCTGCCGAATCACCGACAACGTGCAGGGTGGAAAGGCGCTTGTTGTAATTCTGATTGTATTTTCTTTTGCCGTTTTCCGTTGAAACCAATATTTCACCGTCGCTGTCGTATATGGTGCCTGCAACAGTAAGCTCACCACCCTTATATATGAGGGCGTTGGCTCTGTTGGCCACCCAGGTGTCGCCTTCGGTAATAAAGGAATAAAGCATTATGCCAAGCCCTATAAAAAAGGCAACAATAAGGAAAATTATAATATATGTTCTTCGTGTGGTATTACGCATTATCAACTCTCCTTAAGTTTTATAAAGTTTGGGATATGCTCTCACATCTGCTGACTTGATAAAGGCGAAGAGTGCCCAGGAGCATATCATGCTTGAACCGCCCTGGCTCACAAAGGGAAGAGTTACACCTGTCAGCGGAAGAAGATCAGTGATGCCGAAAATGTTAAGGCATATCTGGAATAAAAGCATTGCCGAGGCCGAGCATGCAGCAATAGAATAGAAGGTAGAGGGTGCACTTCTTGAGCTGATGACCGCATAGATAGCAATAAAGGCGAAGGCAAGTACAACAGCAAAGGCGATTACTATGCCCATTTCTTCGCAGATAAGACCGAAAATAAGGTCGGTGGTTGAAGCATAGACATTGCGTAAAGCACCGTTGCCTACGCCGAGACCGAAGAGGCCTCCCGATACGGTGTATATGAGCACTCTGGTCTGCTGGTATCCTCTGCCGTAAATATCCTCCCATACGTGGCGGTAAGCGGAAAAACGTGCCGCGACGTGAGGTCTGAAATAGATTATGAGCACCGCGCCTATTAAGGCTGCCGCACAGATAAATATGATAGTGCGCAGGTCACCTGAGCGCATAAAGGATATGACAATGAATGTAAAGAAGAATATCAGCGCAGTGCCGAAGTCCTTCATAAGGAAAAGTACACCGATACAGCCCATAGCAAAAACTATGTACATATATATGTTCTTTGCTGTCAGAAGCTTGTCAAGGGTTGCGGCACCAACAAAGATGAAGGCTATCTTGACAAACTCTGAGGGCTGGATTGAAAAGCCCTGAAATGCCAGCCAGTTGTAAGCACCATTGATTGCACCGACAGTATACTTTATATAAACAAAGGAGCCTGCAAGGAATAAAAGGGAAAAAACTGCAAGAGGTATTCTGACCAACATAACTCTTTTTACGTCCATAATAAACCAAAGGAGTATATCATAGACGAGTACACCTGCTATTACGGTTATGAGCTGCTTGAGCATACCTGATGGGGCAACACTGGCTTGCAGACACAAACCTATACCGCTCAGAAAAAAAGCGATAAATTCCAGCTCGAAGTTGACCTTTTTTGGCACAACTCTCATAAATCCTACATATGCCCATTCGAAAACAATATAGAATAAAAGTAGAATGGCTACAGTGTAATTAATGCTGTCACCGCCGAATATAACAGGAGTAAAGGAGATAACCTGAAAGGACGTCAGAAGAAAAAGGATGAAGCTTCTGTCTACGTACTTGTATTTTCTTCTTACCTTGTCACCGCGGCTTATATTTTTTCTTGGATTCTGCTGCACGGGTATGCTCCTTTCTTATGAAACTGTTTTTGTTTTGACTTTATAGTAGAGTCTTTCGTCTCCGACGGCTATTATGTCACCGTCAAAGAGAAGCTGAGGTGCAGTGACCTTTCTGCCGTTTAAGAGTGTGGGCTTGCCTGAGGCGGCATCCTCTATTGCCCAGCCGTCCTCATAAAGAACAATTGAAGCCTGATTTTTAGCTGCGCCGTTGCCGCTCAGTCTTATATCGCTTCGTCTGGCTGTGCCTATTGTCACCTCGTTGCCGCAAAGAATGAAGATTTCGCCTGTGTCCTTGTTTACAATGCAGTGCTGTGTGACACGTCTGACATTTTTCTGTGTCCGCGGAGTCTCGACAGTAAAGGAGTCGGCACTTTTTTGCCTCGGGGCGGCAGCTGTTGCTGTTTTGCGTGGCTGAGGGCGCTGACCGGAAGCCGACGGGGGAGTCTGACGGCTTTGCTTAGGCTTTGCTGAAGCATCTGCACCTTTTTTTGCTGTATTCTTTTTCTGCTTGCCTACTCTCTGGACAGGGTCGTCGGCTACCTCGAAGCGAAAACGCACATTGCCCATAGTGATTATATCACCGTTTTCTATGGTCTGTTTTTTATTTATTATTGTACCGTTAACCTTGATCGGTGTCTTTGAAAGGGTCGAAAATATATACCAGCCGTCAATACGTCTGGATATAACAGCCTGCACTCTGGGAAGAGAGCCGTAGGGCAAAGCTATATCGCAGGAATTACCTCTGCCGATGGAGGTTTCCCACATATTCAGGGCATGCCTTTCCCCTGAGTGCATATCTGAAATATATCCGTAGGTCTTTTCTTTAGGGTGACCGAGCCATAAGGCCAGAATACATTTCACTAACAGTATGACCGTTATAAGCGGTAACACGATTCTCGAAATATCTGTAATGAATTCCATATAAACCTCACTAATTTTTATATCAGATAAATCATATTCTACTGAATAAGTTTTGTCAACAACTAAAGGGAATTTCAGAAGATGATAAATCCTTTTGTTTAAATATAGTTAAAGCATTATCTGCCTTTTCTTTCTTTTCCCGGGGTGTTTCCGTAAAACTCCTTATATTTCGCTATAAAGTGACTTTCGGAGCAAAAGCCGAGCTGATAAGCTATCTGAGAATTTGAAAAGCCGCGGTTGATGAGGCGCTTGCTTTCTCTGAGCTTTTCGCTGAGAATATATTTTGCGGTAGTATACCCGAGGTTTTCTTTGAATAAAAGACTCAGATGGTCTTTTGATACACTGCAGAAGGATGCGACCTGCAAGGGTGTGATTTTCTGATAGAGATTCTGCTCTATATAATGGGCGGCTTTTTTGACGATGGGATGTGATATCTTCTTGTGTGAGGATTTTTCCACAAGCGTCGCAAGCTCTATGGCCTTAGCTGCAAGAAAATCCGGGATCTCCTCGGCTCTTTTCATACTGTCGATTTTCTGTATGTATTCGTCTGATATGCTGTAGGCAAGAGATTCACTGACTCCACCTCGGATTGCCGCCCTCACTGCAAGTGTTGTACAGCAGATGGCGAAATACTGCATCTGTTTTAAATCGTTGTGGCTCATTCTTCCGACTACAATCCGTTGCTCCCATAAAGATGAAAGCATATTTTTTGTACCCTCAACGTCACCGTTTTCAATGCAGTTATAAAACATCACTTCGGTTTCATAAGGAGTATGCTTCTTTTCGGGTTCAAGCCTGGTGTAATAGACGTCGGCAGAGTCCGCAGGGAGCATTTCTATATGTTTATCTGAAAAATCCGACATAAAATTCACCTCTTTTTAATTATATCACAATTTTACGATATAAACAACTGTAATTTGATATAATTTTTTAATGCAATAATATAAAATTATAATGAAAAACTTTGAGGTGATTCCTGTCACCTTGTGTAAAGGAGAAAAGAATCAATGAGCGAAAAAAATTATCAGGCTATACTTGAGCAGATGACCCTTGAAGAAAAGGCATCACTTTGCTCAGGTCTCACTAACTGGCTTACAAAACCCATTACACGTCTGGGCATTCCCTCCGTATGGATGAGCGACGGCCCTCACGGTCTGAGAAAGGAAATGCAGACAGGCGGTACAAACATAATGCAGAAGGCTGAAACAGCTACCTGCTTCCCCACAGCTGTTACAACAGCCAGCAGCTGGGACCCCGACCTTCTTGAAGAGGTAGCATCAGCTCTTGCTGACGAAGCTAAGGCATATAAGGTTACAACAGTTCTCGGCCCCGGTGTGAATATCAAGAGAAGCCCACTTTGCGGCAGAAACTTCGAATATATTTCAGAAGACCCCTATCATGCAGCACGTATGGGTGCGGCATTCGTTCACGGTGTGCAGAAAAACGGCATTGGTGTAAGCCTCAAGCATTACTGTGCCAACAATCAGGAGCACATCAGAATGTGCATTGACTCCGTTGTTGACGAAAGAGCTCTGCGTGAAATCTATCTTGCTCCTTTCGAATACATAGTAAAGACAGAACAGCCCACAACTGTTATGTGCTCATACAACAGACTCGCAGGTACATACCTTTCAGATAACAAGCGTATGCTTACAGATGTGCTTCGCGGTGAGTGGGGCTATAAGGGCATCGTTGTATCAGACTGGGGTGCAGTAAACGACAGAGTTGAGGGTATCAGAGCAGGTCTTGACCTTGAAATGCCCGGCAACGGCGGTATGAACGACAAGCATATTGTTGAAGCTGTCAAGAACGGAAGCCTTGACGAAGCTGACCTTGATAAGGTTGTTCTTCGTATGATCAAGTTTGCTTTCGACTGCAAAGAGCAGGAAGGCAGAGGATATAAGATTGACTTTGATTCTCACCACAAGATTGCAAGAAAGGCTGCTGCAGAATCTGCAGTGCTTCTCAAGAATAATGACAATGCTCTTCCTCTTAAGTCAAAGCAGAGAGTTGCTGTTATTGGTGCTCTTGCAAAGAATCTCAGATATCAGGGTGCAGGCTCCAGCCATATCAATCCTCCCAAAACTGTATCGTTCACCGAGGCCATGAGAAATGAGGGTCAGTCCTTTGCTTTCGCTCCCGGTTATACACTCAAGGGTGATGGATACAACAAGAAGCTCATTGATGAGGCTGTAAAGGTTGCCAAGGGCAAGGATGCAGTTCTTCTTTTCATCGGTCTTACAGACGCTTTTGAAAGTGAAGGCTTCGACCGTACGCATATGAACATCCCGAAGAGCCATAATATACTTGTTGACGAAATCAGCAAGGTCAACGACAATGTTATCGTTGTTCTCTCCTGTGGCTCACCTATCAAGATGGATATGTGGGAATACAAGGTAAAAGCAATCCTCAACCTTTACCTCGGCGGTCAGGCAGGCGGCGAAGCAGCCTATGATCTTATCTACGGTAAGGTCAATCCCAGCGGTAAGCTTGCTGAAACCTTCCCCTTCAATAACGAGGATAACGTAGTTTCCAAGTACTTCCCCATGGGCCCCAGAACAGTAGAATACCGCGAGAGTATTTTCGTTGGCTACCGTTTCTTTGATACAGCAAAAAAGACCGTTCAGTATCCCTTCGGTCACGGCCTTTCATATACCAAGTTCGAGTATAAGAATATAAAGCTCAGCAGCAAGAAAGTAAAAGAGGGCGAAAAGCTCACAGTTACCTTCACTCTTAAGAATATCGGTGATGTTGCAGGAGCTGAGGTTGCTCAGGTTTATGTTTGTCCTCCCGAGAGCAAAATCTTCAAGGCTGACAGAGAGCTCAAGGGCTTCAAAAAGGTATTCCTCGAGCCGGGTGAAAAGAAAAAGGTTTCCATCGAGCTTGATGAGAGAGCCTTCAGCTACTATAACGTAAATATCAATGACTGGCACGCAGAAAGCGGCGAATACAAGATAATTGTTGCTGCTTCCTCAAGAGACAGCCGTCTCTATGACAGCGTTGAGGTTATTACCAACAAGCCTGATGCAGAAGTACCTGATTACAGTGAAACAGCACCCATTTACTACGCTGTTGACACAATGGCAACTATTCCTGACAATCAGTTTGAGGTGCTTCTCGGCAGAGAACTTCCCGACAACAGTGGATTCAAGAAGGGTCAGCTTACAATCAACAACTCCGTAAAACAGGTTGCAGTAAGCCCTGTAGGTAAGGCTCTTTACGGTGTGCTCAATGTGGGTGCAAAGATAGTTTCACTCAGCGCTGAAAACCCTGAAATGATCACCAACTCAGTTAATGACCTTCCCCTTCGTTCATTCAGCGGTTGGACAGGCGGACTTATTTCACAGAAGAGTGTAGACGGCCTGCTTGATATGTGCAACGGTAAGAAGGGTGGCTTCAAAAAGCTTATAAACGGCTTTAAGAAGGACTGATAAATAAAGAAATCAGGGGCTGTCTCTAATGGGACAGTCCCGAAACTTAACGAGGTGAATATTATGAAAAAAATCTCAGCTTTAATTTTAACTGTTCTTATGATTGTCGCTTGCTTTACAGCCTGCGGCGATACACAGCAGGAACCCGAAAACGGTATGCCTACCAACACTGATTTCGAAGGCTTCACTACAGTTGACCTTGAAGGCAATACAGTTGATGCTTCAATTTTTGAGGGTAAAAAGCTGACGATGCTCAATATCTGGGCAACCTTCTGTAGTCCTTGCATAGGCGAAATGCCTGACCTTGAAAGGCTTAATAATGAATATGCTGACAAGGGCTTTCAGGTTATCGGTGTTGTCTGTGATGTAAGCTATGTAGGTGACGTATATGAGGAGTCTCTCTTGAACAGTGCTATGGATATTGTCAAAGAGACAGGTGTAACCTACCTCAATCTTCTTCCCAGTGAATCTCTTGATGCAATCAAGCTCGACGATGTTTATTCAGTGCCTGAGACAATTTTTGTTGATGAAGACGGAAATATCATAGGTGAAAGCTTCATCGGTTCAAGAAGCTATGAAAGCTGGAAAGAAATTATTGATGATATACTTGAGACAATGTAAAGATATAAAATAAGTAAAGTTCTTTGATTCTTTCTTACAAGAAAGAATGCCTGCCCGGCGAGGGCAAATAAAAAGACATTGGTGGGACGCGGGTAAAAAACACGTCCCTTTACTTTTATCCCGCCGTGTTTATATTGATGTATGTCACGGTGTGTTATATAATTATATTGACAAAAAATCTGATAGTATAAATGGGGGTTGTTATGAGTAAGTTGAAAATCAAAAATTTTATAATGCTTACCCTCGCGGGTATTATTAACGCATTCGGAGTTACGGTTTTTCTGATGCCTGTAAAATTATATGATAGCGGTATTTCAGGTACATCTATGCTTTTAGACCAAATAACACCGGAAAACTTAACTCTGTCCGTTTTCCTTTTGGCTCTGAATATTCCGCTGTTTTTGTTCGGACTTAAAAAACAGGGATGGGTATTCACTGTTTACGCTATATACTCGGTATGTATCTATTCATTATCGGCCTGGTTAATTACAGATGTATTACCGATTGATGTGAGGTTTGCATCTCCCTTGGCAGGAACGGATTTGCTTCTGTGTGCCATATTCGGCGGTGTGATTTCCGGAATCGGAAGCGGTGCTGCAATCCGCTTCGGCGGAGCCATGGATGGTATTGAAGTTTTAGCAGTAATCTTTGCAAAGCGGCTTGGAATTACTGTGGGTATTTTTGTGATGATATATAATGTTTTGCTTTACATTGTGTGCGGAATTATTTTTAACGATTGGATTTTGCCTCTTTATTCTATTGTCACTTATGCGGCAGCAGTAAAGACGATCGACTTTATTGTAGACGGTCTTGACAGGGCGAAATGTGCAATTATCATCACGGAGCAGCCGGGCGAGGTGTGCGAAAAGCTTTGTGAAGTGTTCGGAAGCGGAGCAACACGAATAGAAGCAAAAGGCGGTTACTCAAACAAAGAAAAAACCATGATATATTTTGTTGTTAACCGTTATCAGGTTGTCAGGATGAAAGATATTGTCCACGAGATCGACCACAATGCTTATATAACCATCACTGAAGTTGCAGATGTTTTTTCGAATAACAATAAGTAATACCGTTGCACTCTTAAGTTCCGATTTGTTGAACGTACTCCTGATGCAGTAATACTCACTCCCGTATGCTCCGACCCTTTCTACAGACGTGCTGCAAGAGTCAGTATGAGCATGGTGAATGTTGATGTGGCTTCTGCTGTGGCCTGTTATGAGACGGGGAAGAAACATGAAGTTGTATGAGGAAAGACGAAGACAAATTTAATAATAAAAAAGTAGCAGGTAAGCTGCTACTTTTCTTTATATTTATGTGGCAGGGCTTTATCCCCGCACCCAACGAGCTTTTGTGAAAGCTCGCCAAAACTTTAGTTGTTTATATAAACTTATAAGTTTTTCCTTTCTCTGACATAAATCTTGTCACGCCGTTTTCAAAAGTGGTTTCAACCTCATTGCCCTCTTCATCATAAACAATAATAACCTTGCCGTCATACTTGAGAGCACATTCACCGCCGAGATTTGACTTGATTGAAGCATCACCCAGTCTGCCGTCTTTCCACTTGAGGCTCAGTTCAAAGTTGCCTCTTGCCATAAGACCGCTGATTTCACCGTTCACCCAACCTGAGGGCAGGGCGGGGAGTATATGAATATAATCGCTGTGGCTTTGCAGAAGCATCTCGCAGATACCTGCCAATAGACCGAAGTTGCCGTCAATCTGGAATGGCGGATGTGTGCCGAAAAGGTTTTTGAGGATAGTGGATTTGATGATCTGCTCAACTATTTCATCGCAGTCATTACCCTTGTGCAGGCGTGCATAGCTGAGAAGTCGGATTGCAAGACCCCAGCCTGTGCTCTTTTTGCCTCTGTCCTTGAGAGTGGTCAGAGCTGCATTTGCCAATGCCTCATTATCGGGAGTAATCTGTCTGAAGGGATAAAGTGACAGCAGGTGAGAAATGTGTCTGTGCTTTCTCTGCACAGACTGATTGTAAAAGCCTCGCATAAAGAAGCTGTCCTCATCGTACCATTCCTTAATCTGGCCCCATTTGCCGATGTGCAGAGGCTTCAGGCGTACTATCTGTGACTTGACGGTTTCGATGATTCCATCATTGACTTCATCACCGTAGCCGGCTTTTTTCATGTAATCTGCCGCTGAAAGAAGGTCCTCGTAAAGGTTGTAGATAATGCACTGGTCATAGGTGTTGCCTGCTGCAACGGGGCCGTGCTCGGGTGAGTAACCCGGTGAGCAGACGAGTCTGTCTGAGTGCTTGTCTTCTATGAGAAGCTGAGTCCACATAAGAGCACATTCTTCCATTGTGGGATATATGTCCTTGCGGAGCTTTTCAATATCTCTTGTGAAAAGGAAATAGTCATACATACCCTGAATTGCCCAGGCTCCGTTAGTGGGAGCCCAGCCCCAACGCCATTCACTGCCGGGGCCTACAAAGCCGAGGGGAGTGACCATTGTATGAAGCATAAAGCCTGTTGCCTTATCGGTGTCGGGAGTGCCGTCAGCTTTGTTTTCACCGATGCCGAGAGTCTTGTTGGCAATAAGTCTGCCGGGCTTTTTAAGAGAGTTGACAAAGTCGATATAGGGCAGAGCTGTTTCTGCCAGGTTTGCCACATATGCAGGCCAATAGTTCATCTGAACATTGACATTGAAGTGATAGTCACAGCACCAAGGGGGGTTATTTTTCGCATTCCATATACCCTGAAGATTTGCAGGCAGTGAGCCGTCTCGTGAGGATGCAATGAGAAGATATCTTGCATACTGGAAAAGAAGTGTTATAAGGTTACGCTTGTATTCGCCCTTCTTTTCAAATCTGTTGAGCAAAAAGTCCGTAGCCATAATGTGGTCGCCCTCTTCAAGGCTGAACTTCACTCTGTCGTAAAGAGGTTTGTAATCTGCAAGGTGAGCTCTGTATAATTCGCCGAAGGTCTTTTGTGCGGCAGAGTCCACACAGGAGAGCGCTTTTGTGAGGGGATCAATATCGCTGAAATATTCGGGGAAGGAGTTTATGTAGTTGGTGGCAAGGGATGCGATGATCATAATTGATTCAGCATTCTTGATTATGATGTGACCGTTGTCGGTCTCTGTCATTTCGCCATCGGTGATGAATCTGAATGCGCCACCGTATTTCATTGAGTTTTTGTCGTTGCTGTCTTTGCCGTCGGTTCCGATATTGCCCATAACAGTACCGCTTACGGTGATAGTGCCGTTTTCAGCCTTACTGATACCCTTCTGGTCTGAGACGAAATATATATCAGCGTTGAGCTTTGCAGGCTCTGTCTCTTGTGTTTTGCCTTTGTTTTTATCGTTTTCACTGACGTCGGGCTCTTTGGTTTCAGCCTGAATTCTGCCCACAAAAACATTGTCAGGATAGCTGATGAAATAGTGACGGGTATAAGCTGCCTGGCCGACACGGTAGGCAACCATAGCCGACGCTGTGTCAAGCTCAAGGTCACGGGTATATTTGTCCTTTTCACCCTGATGGTCAAAGGCAATATAAAGATTACCGAAAGACTGATAATTGCCGAAGCCTGTCATATCGCCCTCGAGATTTTTCATTTTAGCGGTTGCTTCCTTAACTTTGCTGTCACCAAGCAGTGCCTGAAGCTCACGAAGAGCGGCACCCTTGTCATCTTTTTTGACACCGTAGTTGAAACCCTCTACGTCTTTACCGCCTGACCAGAGAGTTTTTTCGTTGAAGTGGATGAGCTCACATTCCATACCGCCGAAAATCTTGGCACCGATTTTACCGTTGCCAAGGGGGAGAGCTTCATTTTCCCAACCGTAGTAGCTCATGTTAGCGGGTTCTTTATAGCATAAAAACATAATGTCACCTCGAAATATTGTTACTAATTGATATTATACATTTTGTGGGTAGTAAAGTCAATTATTAATGAGGAATTATAAATTATGAATTAAATAGCCTTTCAGTAAGTATAAAGCACAATCTTATCTGCAATAAAAAAACTCTAAGAAAAGATGAATAATAAATTGATTTTTTGAAATTTATGTGGTAATATATATTATGTATTTTTATATTCACATTGAAAGGGCAGAAAAATGAGCTGCAATTATCTTATCAGAGTCAGATCCGTCAATATTGTCGAGGATGACAAAACTGAAAGTGAGGTTATCACCCACGCTGATTTTTCTTTTATAGACGGCGGTTACAGCCTCTCATATAAAGAGGAGAAAAACGGTGTGAACGAAGAAACCTTCATCACTGTTACGGACGGTAAAAAGGTGGCAATCAAACGTCACGCCGAAATCGAAACGGATATGACAATTGAAAAGGGAATAAGACACGTTTCATATCATAGGCTTCCCTTTGGTGAATTCAGCCTGGATGTAGTAGGTAAAGAGATAACTACAGATATTGCCGATGACGGACTTAAGCTTAAGTTTTCATACAATACCTATTCAGGCGGTGAAGCTCTGGGATTTGCGGAGTTTGATATAACACTCAGACGAAAAGGCAAAATCACAGATAAGTTTTTAAGAGAGGAATAATAAAGATGTCAAAAATTGTAAATATAGCACAGGCGCAGATCAAAGAACTTGTTTTATCGGCTATTGCTTCTGCACAGACCGACGGGATTTTACCCGAGGGGGAAAGCAATGCTTTTCAGGTTGAGGTGCCTGCAGACAGAGCAAACGGCGACTACAGCACTAACGCTGCAATGGTAAATGCCAAGGCATATCGCTTACCTCCCAGAAAGATAGCAGAAGCTATCTGCGGAAATATGAAGCTTGAGGGCACATATTTCGAAAAGGTTGAAATTGCAGGCCCCGGTTTCATCAACTTCTTCCTTTGCGACGACTATTATGCAGATATTCTTTTTGAAATCAAGGAAGCAGGAGACAGCTACGGCAGAAGCGACTACGGTAAGGGTAAGAGCATCAACGTTGAATTCGTTTCAGCTAACCCCACAGGCCCTATGCATATGGGTAATGCAAGAGGCGGTGCTCTCGGTGACTGTCTTGCGGCTGTACTCGACTATGCAGGCTACGACGTTGCAAGAGAATTCTATGTCAACGATGCAGGTAATCAGATTGATAAATTCGCACTTTCACTTGATATCAGATATCAGCAGATATGCGGCAGGGATGCAGAGCTTCCCGAGGACAGCTACCACGGTGAAGACATCGTAGAAAGAGCAACAGAGTTCAGAGCTGTTTATGGTGATGAGTATCTCGAAAAGACTGAGGAAGAAAGAAGAAAGGCTCTCGTAGAGTTCGCACTCCCCAAAAACCTTGAAAATATGCGAGCTGCTATGGCTAAGTACCGTATCGACTACGATTTATGGTTCAGCGAGCTTACACTCCACAATGGCGGTGAGCTTAAAGAGACCATCGACATTCTCACAGAAAAGGGCTATACTTACGAAAAGGATGGCGCTCTCTGGTACAAGAACATTGAAATTCAGACTGAGATGCTCTTAGCACAGGGTAAGACTCAGGACTATATAGATAAGCTTGAGCTTAAGGATGACGTGCTCATCAGAGCAAACGGCAACCCCACATATTTTGCGGCAGATATTGCTTACCACAGAAACAAGCTCGAAAAGAGAGGCTTCGACAAGGCTATCGACGTATGGGGCGCTGACCACCACGGTCACGTTGCAAGAATGAAGGGTGCTATGAAGGCTGTCGGTATTGATCCCGACAGACTCGACATTCTTCTTATGCAGTTTGTTCGTCTCGTACGTGACGGCGAAGTTGTAAGAATGTCAAAGAGAACAGGTAAGGCTATCACTCTTGTTGACCTTCTTAATGAAGTGCCCATCGATGCTGTAAGATTCCTCTTCAACATCAGAGAGCCGGGCTCACTTATGGACTTCGACCTTGACCTTGCAGTTGAGGAAAGCTCACAGAATCCTGTTTACTATTGCCAGTATGCTCACGCAAGAATCTGCAGTATCCTTTCAAAGATTGCATCAGAGGGCAAGACAGTCAGAGACTGTACCAAGGAAGAGCTCGCTAAGCTTGTCTGCCCCGAAGAAAGAGAGCTTATCAGATACCTTTCAACATTAGGCGATGTAATAATCCACGCTGCTAAAAATTATGACCCTGCAAAGGTTACTCACTATGCTGTTGATCTTGCAACTCACTTCCATAAGTTCTATAACGCTTGCCGTGTAAGTGTTGAGGATGAGGAGCTTATGCAGGCAAGACTTTTCCTTTGTGTCTGCGTAAAGGATACAATGAAGAGCATTCTCAATATGCTTAAGGTTAACGCACCTGAGAGAATGTAAGAGTATAAATTAAATTTAAAGTAATACCCTTATAATATAAACAAATAAACAAAAGGAGAAGAAAATTATGAATCCCGAAAAAATTCTCGTTGTAGATGATGACCTCAATATCTGTGAATTACTCAGATTATACCTTACAAAGGAAGGCTATAACGTTGTAATAGCCAACGACGGTGTGAGTGCCGTAACTATGTTCCAGGAAGAGAGTCCCAGCCTTGTGCTTCTCGATATTATGCTTCCCAAGCTTGACGGCTGGCAGGTATGCAGAGAGATCAGAAAGTTCTCAGAAACTCCCATTATTATGCTCACAGCAAAGGGTGAGGTTTTCGACAGAGTACTCGGTCTCGAGCTCGGTGCTGATGACTATGTTGTCAAGCCCTTCGATACAAAGGAAATCGTAGCAAGAATCAAGGCTGTTCTCAGAAGAAGTGCTTCATCAGCTACTGAAGAAATCAAGGAAGTACACTACGATAAGCTTTCGATCAATCTTACAAACTATGAGCTTAAGGTTAACGGTGTTCAGATTGATACACCACCCAAAGAGATGGAACTTATTTTCCACCTTGCAAAGAATCCCAACAGAGTATTCACAAGAGATCAGCTCCTTGATGAAGTATGGGGCTATGACTACTACGGTGACTCAAGAACTGTTGACGTACATGTTAAGCGTCTTCGTGAAAAGCTCGAGGGTGCTTCCGATAAGTGGGAGCTCAGAACCGTATGGGGCGTAGGCTATAAATTTGAGACCAAGGAATAATTTTCCGAAGATAATATAATATTTAAACGCCTGAAGATGTTTTGTTCTCAGGCGTTTTATTGAAGCGGGAGGGAAATCCTATGGAAAAAGCAAAACGAAGAGTCAGAAGGAAAAAGAAGGGCAGCAGCCTCTTTGTAAGATATTTCACTATTTCATCTCTTACGGTGTTTGTCAGCTTTCTTACTATTGCTCTCGTAATGATTTTCTTTATTGCGGCGCAGTGGTGGACTGAAAAGGTTGATGTTCTGAGTGAAAATGCCCAGGATATAGTTAAAGTATACAACTATCTTGACAGTGAGAAGGAATTTGATAAGGACGTGTTGACGAGCACCCTGAAGATTATGTCAACAGCAACTCAGTCGGATTATTTCATTACGGATGTCAGCGGAAATGTTGTGCTCTGCGGTGACTGCGAAAGCGGTGAGTCGGCAAGCTGTGATAATCATAAGGATCTGGTTGTCGGAGAAAGTACGCTTTTCAGAGCCAAGGATGGCGGTTTCTCTGACTATGTCACAGATGAAGATTTCGGTATCGGCAGATTCGTTGTTTCGGCACCTGTAAAGAACACTGAGGGCGAAACAACAGCTGTTGTTTTTGCCGTTGAGGATGCTATTACAGGTCTTGTGCCCTATGTTGCAAGTATATCCCTGGCCTTTGTTTATTCTATGCTGGTGGTGCTTGTAATTCTCTTTGTGGCAATCTTCTTTATTGTAAGAGGAATCACCAAGCCTCTTGGTGAGATGCGCGAGGTAACAGAGCATTTTGCACGGGGCGATTTCGAATACAAGGCCAATGAAGAATATAAAAAGAGAGACTTCAGAAACTTTGCCAAGGCTCTGAATAAGATGGCCTATGAGCTTAAGATAGACGATGAGGCGCAAAAGAGCTTTATTGCAAATGTTTCCCATGAGCTTAAAACTCCTATGACATCAATAGGCGGCTTCATAGACGGCATACTTGACGGAACTATTCCTCAGGAGGAAGAAAAGAAATATCTGCGTATTGTTTCAAGCGAGGTAAAAAGACTTTCCCGAATGGTTGTGTCGATGCTTAATATATCAAAAATCGAAGCAGGTGAAATTCAGCTTTCTGCAAGTAAATATGATGTAAGCAAGCAGATATTTGAAACACTTCTTTCATTCGAAAAGAAAATCGATGAAAAGCATATTGAAATTGTCGGCTTTGAAAAAATGAACGGAGTTATCATTGAAGCTGACCGCGACCTTTTACAGCAGGTTATTTATAATCTTTTTGACAATGCGGTTAAATTCACTCCCGAAAACGGCAAAATAACCGTGGCAGCTTCAAGTGACGGCGAGAGTACGACAGTGACTATAAGAAACTCAGGTGCAGGCGTCAGCGAAGAGGAAATTTCAAGAATTTTCGAGCGTTTCTATAAGGTTGATAAGTCAAGAAGCTTTGACACAAAGGGCGTCGGTCTCGGTCTTTATATTGTCAAGACTATCATCAATATGCACGATGGCGAAATTACTGCTGCAAGTAAGCAGGGTG
Source organism: Acutalibacteraceae bacterium (assembly GCA_045631165.1). Lineage (GTDB taxonomy): Bacteria > Bacillota > Clostridia > Oscillospirales > Acutalibacteraceae > UBA6857. Next base: position 4,514 of record JAZQUF010000094.1, on the reverse strand, counting down.
AATATACAGAATTTTCTTTTGATATTCCGTTTTCAGAGTAATATATTTTAAACTTTTAACTTTCTTTAAATAAATGAATATAAACTATGTCTATGCTTATAGAATAGAATGTAGCATTTCTGCGAAGACAGAAAGGAGCAATACTTATGAATGACAACGAAAACAATTTTTCAGAAGAGCTTATGCCTGAGGAAAAGGAAGCTCAGGCTGAGCGCAATGATGGCTTTAAGACTGATGATGTCTTTGCCCCTGTAGGCTCAAGGGATGTTTTTTCTCACTCAAAGGATGAGGAAATAGCTGATATGCCCGAAGAAGCAGGGGGCGATGTAACTCCGGAGTTTTCTGAGGGCAATCCCTTTGACAGTTTTCCTAAGCGCACATATATAAGACCTCAGGAGCCTGTTATCAAGGCCGGTGAGCCTGCAGGTGAAAGTGAGATTCCTGAAATTAAAAAAGAGATGCCGGGCTTCAACCCCTATGCTGCGCCTTCTCAGAGCACCTATCATCAGGCATACGGTAATGTGAACGGCAGTCAGAATGAATCACCCTTCACTCAGCCTCAGTATTCCCAGAATAATTATGCTTTCAATCAGCAGACATACAGACGTCCCGATATGACTCCACCCAAAAAGTCAAAGGGTAAAACAGCAATTATTGCAATCGTTGCAGTTTGTGCAGTAATTGCAATCGGTGTTATAGTTACAAGTCTTTTCGGCAGTAATGACGGAGTAAGCACACAGCAGACCACAAACCCCACAAACGGAGCGGATAATGACGTAACTATCAATTCAATCCAGACAACAGCACCTGCAAAGTATCTCGAAGAAGTAAATTCGATTTATGTTGCGGAAAAGGTAAGACCCAGTGTTGTCGGTGTAATGGTTTATTCAGGCGGTAAGCTTGCAGGTGAGGGCTCAGGTGTGCTCTGGGGTGAGGACAGTACAGGTACCTATACCTATGTTGTTACATGTGCTCACGTTATTGACGAAGCAGGTGTGACCTACGGTGTGCTTTTACTTGACGGAAAGACCTATGAGGCTGAAATGGTTGCCGCAGATACTAGAACAGATATAGGTGTCCTTAAAATCAAGGCTACGGGTCTGCCGCTTGCAGAGATAGGCGATTCATCAAGTCTCAGAGTCGGTGAGCCTATCTATGCTATAGGTAATCCCGGCGGTGCGGAATATTTCGGCTCAATCACAGACGGTATTGTTTCAGCTATTGACCGTAGTGTCAGCGCCACATATACAATGACCTGTATTCAGCATAACGCTGCTATCAACCCCGGTAACTCAGGCGGTGCCCTTGTAAATTCAGCAGGTCAGATAGTTGGTATCAACTCATCAAAGATTGCAAGCACAGAATATGAGGGTATGGGCTTTGCTGTGCCCACATCAATTGCTCAGAGTGTGGTTGAAGATCTCATTAAATATCAGTATGTGCCCAACAGACCCAAGCTTGGTATTCAGTATGCTGAGGTCAGTGCATATCAGCTCTACAGTATGGTGGTTTCAATTAAGGGGCTTCCTCAGGGCTCACTTGTTATTGCAGGAATCTCCTCTGACAGCTCACTTGCAAACACTCAGGCAGAGGTCGGTGACCTTATTATTGCAGTAAACGGCAAGGATATGGATGACAGCAGTGTGCTTCTCGATCTTATTGATACAGGTGCAGTGGGTGACACAATGACACTTACACTCTGCCGTATAGAGCAGAGAACCTACAAAACAACCACCTTTGATGTTACAATCAAGCTTGTTGAAGACAAGGGTGACACTAAGGAAGAAGAGCCCACAACCACAGTGCCAAGCTATGACGACGGCTATTACTACGGTGGTGCAGGCAGTTTTGAGGATTTCTTCAGAGATTATTTCGGATTTGGTTGGTAAAAAGTAAATCAGGAATTCGGAATCGTGACGGACCGAGGCGGTGTAGGGAGCTTCCTACCCGCCTTTTTTACTGCCCTGACGTTCACTTTCAGCTTGATGAAGAGGTGAGGTGGGGCTCCATAGGCGAACTGTGTTCGCCTCAGCGACGCTGTCGCTGTAAATCGCTTAAGCGATTTAATGGAGCCCCCCTTCCGCTGACTTAAACAGACCTGCAAGTTGAAATTCCTGCAGGTCTGAAATTTATTATAAACAAGGTAAAAATAGCGGGAGAGAGGCTGCTTTTTATCGGGTGAGTCGGACGCAATTACACTTTCCGAATTCCACATCAGCTCCGTTTTCACATAAGTGAAAACAAAACAAGCGCCTCCTCAATCCTGCCGTAAATCTCATAAAGCTCACTCACAGGCAACGGATTCTCACCCTTGCCGATCTCCATAGTGAAGCCCGGACGTTTCATCTCACTTATAAACCAGTCTTTAAATCCGCCGTGTGATGCGAGTCCGGCATTTGTCACAAGAGTATATGAGCACGAGTCAGCCAATATCTTCGCCATTATATTTGCCTGAGGCGGAGAATAGTCGCCATATTGCCAGTAAAGCTCTTCGCCCTGAGAATGAAGCGCCATACACTGACGGAATTGCTTTATGCGGCAGAGTCTTGTGAGAGCCTTGGTCTCTGATTCGCTTTCGGGATATGCTCCGCCGAATTGCCTTGGGGCAGGGGAGTCTATGCCTTTTTCTCTTTCCATTTGCCTAAGCTCATGCCAGCCTGCATTGAAGTTGTGGTTGATATCCACACCCATAGCATTTGCATTCCACTTGCTGTAATCCTCGCAACCGATGCTCTCAACAAAATGCCTGAGATTTTTTGCCGACTCAGTACCTCTCGTAGCTATCTCAACACCGTCGGGGTTTACGCAAGGAATAATCGTCACACCCAGCTGAGTGAGAGCTCTTTTCATATCCACACCGCAAAGGGTTTCGGAGTGCTTGATGCTGTAGCAAAGTCTTTCTGCAAAAAGAAACAGAGTAAGGCTCGTTATCCATTCGCTTCCGTGAAATCCCCCTGCATATATAACGGTGTTGTCCTGATTGCCTATTTTAAGAGAAAAAATACCTCTTCCCAGCGCAGTGCGACCGCAAAGCTCTGCAGATAAAAACGGATATTCTGAAATTAACTCTTCTATTATTTCTTTGTTTGTGTTATAATCAAACGTAACGGGCTTGACTATGTAATTCATTTTCCATCACCTGTCCTTTAAATAGAATATATTCGCATATATAAACCATTATGATGAAAGGGAGATTTATTATGGCTTTTACAGAAAAAACATTAAAGGAAAAAGAAATATTTAACGGCAAAATCATAAGAGTGCATCTTGATGATGTTGAGCTGTCAGACGGTACCAAAACCTTCAGAGAGGTAGTTGAGCATAGTGGCGGAGTATGTGTTGCGGCGCTGACAGACGAGGATGAGCTTCTTATGGTAAGACAGCATCGTTATCCCTTCCACCGTGAGCTTTTAGAGGTACCAGCAGGCAAGCTGGAAAAAGGCGAGGACCCTTTAGAGGCAGGTAAACGCGAGCTGGAAGAGGAGTGCGGAATTGTGGCTGATAAGGTGATATCCTTAGGCGAAATTTATCCCACAGTAGCTTATTGCAGTGAAATTATCCGTATGTATGCGGCAACAGGGCTTAAAAAGACAAATCAGCGCCTCGATGAGGGTGAATTTTTAGGCGTTGAGAAGATAAAATTTGCTGATGCTCTTTCAATGGTTATGAAGGGCGATATCCGTGACGCAAAAACTGTTGCAGCGATACTCAAGCTCAGCGTGCTTAAAAGTGAGGGAAAGATATAATGAGCAGATTTATTTTGGCTTCGGCTTCACCGAGAAGAAAAGAAATTCTTGCAAATGCAGGCTACAGCTTTGAGATAATAGTATCCGACGCTGATGAAAACATAACTGAAGCTTTGTCTCCTGAAAAAACAGTTGAAGAGCTCGCAAGGAGAAAAGCGATGGCAGTGTTGGGTGATAATGAGGATGCAGTTGTTTTCGGTTGTGATACCGTAGTTGCCGTAGACGGAAAAATCTTAGGTAAGCCTACAGACGATGAGGATGCTTTCAATATGCTCTCTATGCTTTCAGGCAAAACTCACACAGTTTCAACGGGTGTATGCATCTGCAGCAAGGAAAAAACCGAGATGTTCAGCAACACAACTGAGGTTGAGTTTTACAGACTCAGCGAAGAGACAATCAGAAGCTACATTGCAACGGGCGAATGTAGTGATAAAGCAGGAAGTTACGGGATTCAGGGATACGGCAATGTGCTTGTCAGAGAGATAAAGGGTGACTATTTTTCTGTTATGGGTCTGCCGGTTTCAGAGGCTTCAAGAGTTCTTTCGGAGTTTGGTATTTACGGAAAGGTTAAATTTGATTAATTCGGAATTGCGACGGACTTATAGCGGGTAGGCTGTTTTCTACCCGTTTTTTTATTTTTATAAGACTTTTACCGCTTACTGCTAATTGGGGATGTTGTGCTTTTGTGGTTTTTGTTTGTAGTTTCTATTATGTTCTGCACCGCTCGAGGCGCGGGGCCTCTTACTTTTGTCGGTTGTGACAAGAACC
>JAZQUF010000093.1:0-12522 GCA_045631165.1 Acutalibacteraceae bacterium | reverse complement strand
AATCAAAAACGCGCTGTTATTCAAATAAATTTACACTCATATATCTTTCACCACTGTCGGGTAAAAGCACAACAATCTTCTTGCCCTCATTCTCAGGTCTGTCGGCAATTTCCTTTGCCGCCATCAACGCCGCACCCGAAGAGATACCAACAAGCAGACCTTCACTCTTAGCAAAAGCCTTGCTCATTGCGAAAGCATCCTCGGTCTTAACAGTCAGCACCTCATCGATGACAGTCATATCAAGATTATCGGGAATAAAATTCGCACCGATGCCCTGAATACCGTGAGGCCCTGCAACACCTTTGGTGATAAGCGGTGAATCATAAGGCTCAACGCCTATAACCTTCACATCAGGCTTTTTATCTTTAAGATACTTACCCGTACCGCTTACAGTTCCGCCCGTACCGATGCAGGCAACAAAAATATCGATCTCGCCCTCAGTATCATCCCAGATTTCCTTACCCGTTGTGAGAATATGACTCTCAGGGTTATGGGGATTATCAAACTGTGAAGGTATAAATGAGTTTGGGGTATTCGCCTGTAATTCCTTTGCCTTTTCAATAGAGCCGAGCATACCCCTGCTTCCCTCGGTCAGAACAACTTCTGCACCGTAAGCCTTAAGAAGCTTTTGCCTTTCAACACTCATTGTCTCGGGCATAACAAGCACAGCCTTATATCCCATAGACACTGCCGCAGCAGCAAGACCGATACCCGTATTGCCGCTTGTGGGCTCAATTACGACCGCACCCTCGCTGATAAGACCTTTTTCTTTTGCTCTGAGAAGCATATTAACTGCCACTCTGTCTTTGACAGAGCCTGCAGGATTGAAACACTCAAGCTTGGCATAGATTTCCGCTCTCATATCAAGCTGTTTTCTGAAATTCTCTGCTTTGAGCAAAGGTGTGTTGCCGACCAAGCCGGCAAAGCTGTTATAAATCATTCAATCACCCGAAAATTATTCTTTTGAAAGAAGCTTTGTAAGTTCATCCATAAAGGTGTTAATATCCTTGAACTGACGATAAACACTAGCAAAGCGCACATAGGCAACCTCATCAAGCTCCTTAAGCTTAGTCATAACAAGCTCACCTATATGTACTGATGTTACTTCTCTGTCAAGAGAATTCTGAAGCTCTGTTTCAATATCGGTTACAACCTTTTCAAGCTGATCAATTGAAACAGGTCTCTTTTCGCAGGCTCTGAGCATACCGTTGAAGAGCTTGACTCTGTCAAAAGCCTGACGTGATTTGTCCTTCTTAACTACCACGATGGGTACACTTTCAATTATCTCATAGGTTGTGAATCTCTTTGCGCAGGCAATACATTCTCTTCTGCGACGGATTTTCTCACCCTCATCAGTAGGTCTTGAGTCGATAACCTTACTTTCTTCGTATCCGCAAAATGGACATTTCATATTCTTTTTCCTCTCTTTTTCAAATATTTATCTGCCTTGATGCACCTGTCTGAGAATATCCTCAAGGTATCGGGCAGAATTTATAATCTCGTCTTTCTTCTGAAAGCCGTTTGAATACAGTTCAATAATATATTTACCGCTATATCTGATTTTATGAAGCTCAGTGAAAAGTCCTTTGAAATCGAACAATCCATCTTCCCTCGGCGGTATGCAGTCTCTTATTGTATCATAGTCGCTCAGATGCACGTGGGCGATGCTGTTCCCAACAGCTTTTATAAAGTCAAGAGAGTCACAACCTGAACGTCTTGCCTGCTTTATATCCAGAACCATTTTAAACTCATCGCCAAGCTGACTTTTCATATACGTCATAAACTCAGGAGTCTGCCCCACAAAATCCACAACATTTTCGTGAGCCATATTACAGGAAAACTTCTTTGCTATTTCATTAAGCTCCCCAAAACGCTGAGCATATTCCTCGTCAGGTATATCGGATTTGTATTTCGAGCCGTGAATAACAATATACTTAGCACCGAGAGTTGCCGCCGCGTGGAAATATCTCTTATGCTTCTCTATGGAGTCCTCATACCTTCTTCTGTAGGAAGAAAAAATATCATAGCCCTCCGAGAATGAACGGTAAGGATGAAGTGAAACCACATTAATATCATAGGCGTTTTTTATTCGCTCAAGCTCTCTTAAAAAAGGCATTTCAAGTTCACTTGGAGCATTCAAAAAAATCTCGCTGTGTTTTATTCCCAGCTCCGCAATATTAAGAAATGATTTTTCTGTTTCCAGGGGATAAAAGCACGCCGATGATGCACCGATTTCCAATTTCCTGTCACCCTCCTCCAAAAACAGTATATTTAGTATATATTATAACAAATGTTATTTTAAAATACAACCTTTTGTGTGACAAAAAATAAAGTACTGTAATAAAATCTACAGTACTTTAACCGAAAGCTGTTTAACCTGCTTCACCGGCAAAGGTTTCATAAAAAAACTTTGCCAACTTTTCTGCAGAAGTCAATTCACTCTCATCCTTATTTTTGATTCTTTCCTCAACAGATTTGAAATCACCGAAAATAGCACTGTCGAGTATAGGGTCAAGGCCCGTTGAACCATATTTGCTTCTTACCTCTTCGGCAATACGTCTTATGCTGTCATAGGAAATCTTATCTGCAGATTCAACAGCAAACCGAAGCACCTCATCTGTAAGAAGAAGTGAGTTTTCTATAAGCTCTTCAACAAGCTTTTCATTGCCTTCAGTTATAGCAGAAAGCAAGGGATTGAAGGGCTCGGTTGTTGCCTGAGTAGTTGCCTTCGTTGTAGGCGGAACATATTCCGGAACGCTTAGTCTGTCAAAGGCTATAATCCCCACAGTTATTACTGCCAACAGAATCACCATAGCAACCAGAGTTTTTACTGCTCTTCGGAAGCCTCCGCTTTTTTTATTTACAATTTCAGTCGCAGGCTCATCCTGTGCTTCTTTATCAGGCTCTTCATATTCCTCAACCTCATCCGCAGAGCATTCTTCATCTTCAGCCGTAGAACTTTCTTCAGCTTCCGCCGGAGCTATCTCTCTGAGACAAAGTCTTTTTATTACTTCTGAAAGCTCCTGATTTTCCTGAGGCTCCTGAGTCTCAAGAGCAGAACTCATTTCCTCCACAGTATATTCATCGAAGACCTCATCAGCATCAGGGAAAAGGGTATAGTAAAGATTTATTGCACGTCGTCTTGCAATAACACCCAGGTATCCCTTTATACTGCCACGGGACAAATCAACATCGTCGATGTTATTGTAAAAAGCAAGAAATGTATCGGATACACATTCTTCTGAGTTTTTATCATCAGACTCGTAAAGTATATCGTCAACAATTTTATATATAAGGTCAGCATATGCATCAACAAGCAGAATGAAACCATCAATATCATCGGAATATATTCTGTCAAGAATTTCCCTGTCTGTCATACCAATCCGCCTTTCCGTAAAAAACAGATGCTTCAAATTGACAGTAATACCGACTTAAAAAAGCTTATTACTGTCACCTTTTCTTTTACATCTTAAATATAATTCCCACCGCTGCTGAAAGGACAATCAGCACAATCGGGTGAAGCTTTTTAAATTTAGTTGCAAGGAAAAATATCAGCGCTGAAAGAATGATACTCTTATAATCTATAGCCATAAGGAAATTACCGCTTTCAGCCATAGCCTCACTGCTGTAAAAGGCTATCTTTGCAACACCCAGCCATGCAGCAGCAATAAGACCCACACTTGCGGCACGAAGCCCGTAGAAAACATATTCAACATATTTCGAGTCACGGAATTTCATCAGCATTCTTGATACTATCATTATAATTATAACGCAGGGTGTCACCTCTCCGAGAGAAGCAATAATACTACCAAGAATACCGAACGGTGCACCGAGTTCACTGCCGATCTGATAGCCGATATATGTTGCCATATTTATACCGATGGGCCCCGGAGTCGACTCGGATATTGCAACCATATTTGAAATATCCATAGCATCAAACCAGCCTGTGGTTTCACCCATAGATGTAAGGAAGGGCAAGGTTGCAAGACCACCGCCTACAGAGAAAAGTCCCACCATAAAAAATCTTATGAAAAGCTCAAGGAAAATCATCATTTTTTCTTTTCCTCCTTTGCTTTTCTCAAGCCTGTCATATTAAGAACAAGTCCGCATAAGCCTGCAGCAAGGACAAATATAACGGGAGATAAATCTGTAAAGAAAGACAACACCGCAACTATAAGAAAAATTGCAACTGCGAAAATATCAACAAGACTTTTCTTGGCAATTTTCCACATTGCGTTGAGAATAAGTGCAACAACTGCGGCTCGTATACCCGAAAACGCCCACTGCACAACCTCGTAATCCTGAAAACCGCTGACAAATGCAGCGATAATGCCCACAATTATAAGCGAGGGAGTAATCATACCGAGGGTTGCGAAGATACCGCCGAGGATGCCCTTGGTCTTGTAGCCTACAAAGGTTGCAACATTGACTGCGATTACACCGGGTGTGCACTGACCTATGGCATAATAATCTATAAGCTCTTCATTGGTAGTCCAGCCTTTGTTTTCAACAAGCTCCTTCTGAAGCATCGGCAGCATAGCATAACCGCCGCCAAAGGTAAATCCGCCAATACGTGCAAAAATTAAAAATAACTGAATAAGAGTTTTCATATAAAACCTTTCTTAGAGTGTAACTGTATCCTTGGAATATTTTCTGAAAAAGGCAAGCATTTCATCAATGGTTTCGTTACCCGGCTCTCTGTCCGGATAAATAACCGAAAAAACGTGGGGCTGCTCCTTACCGTCTACCTTGCCGTAGTTGAGAAGCTTTGTTTCAACACCCTTGTCTCTGTATGCCTGTTCAAGCTTTACTGTCTGATCCTTTGCAAGGAAATCGCCCGAGGATGTAACAAAGAATGTCGGAGGCATTTTGCCGAGAGACAGAAGCTGATCGCCATTGACATAGTCTGCCCACTTTTTATTTTTATACTTATTACCGCCAAGCATATGCTTTGTGTAAAAGCTCATATAAGTGCCGTCATCCATATATGCAACAGGTGAAACAAGGCCTACCGCATTAAACTTAAGTCCGAAGTCTTCCACATCATAGACATCTCTCATTTTTTCGCTTACACTGAGCATTGATGTAAAGCATGCAAGCATACCACCGGCAGAGTCACCTGTAAGGCAGATGTTGTTTTTGTCGCAGGGGTAATTGTCAAGATTGTCTCTCACCCACTGAAGAGCCTTTCCGATATCACGGAGCTGTTCATCAGCAGTAACATCAGGGCAAAGACGATAGCTCATATTGAAAACAACATTTCCCTTTTTGGCAAGGTACAGGCAGTAGGGCTTGTTGAGCTCCTTATCACCGTACATCCAACCACCACCATGAATATCAATAACAACCGGAAGCTTTTCTGTTGTACCTTCGGGATAGTATACGTCAATCTGATGATAAACATTACCATCATCCATATACTGATGGTCGTTGCTTTCATATATGCCCTCAGGCATAGTAAGAGTCTCAATTCTCTTATCATCCATTCTTTTTGTATTAGCCCAGAAGAGCTTAAAAATTGTGTCAAGCATTTTCTTCACCTTTTCCTTTTTTCAAATTATAAAAGGTCACAAAGCATTGCTCTGCGACCTTATCCTTGTGTATTAACGATCGCAGTATATTACTGAATCGGGGGCTGCATACCGCCTGCCATTGCCTGAGAGAACATGCCTGGCTTTTTCTGCTTCTTGGGCTTGTATGCGGGAGGATTCTGAAGCTTTTTCTTTGCCTTCTTACCTGCACCTGAAGCTAAATACTTATTTACTTCGATTACAGGAGGAGCCATAGTCTCGCTCATATAATCAACACAGCGTGCAAGAAGCATTGTATCGTTATTAAGCTCACCCAGAATTGTAACAGCGATAAGACTCTGTGTATCATTGGTACCATCCTCGTAGATTTCATTGAGAACCTGGAAAAGCTTCTTCATAGTCTGAGGATTATTCTGCTTGATTGCTTCGATAACCTTGGCAGTACCGTATTTTGTAAAGAACTCTTCACCAAGGAATTCACCGTATTTGTCAATGTTGTCTTTATAGTAAGGACGAAGCTCAGGGAATACAAGGCAAAGCTTGCTTGCAAGAGTGCTGGGATCATAGAATGAGCCGTTCTTTACAGCAGCCTTTGAAACAGTGTGCTGAGCCTTCTGCTGCTGTACTCTCTTTGATACGGGAGCCTTGACTCCGAACTTTTCATTGATAGTCTCACTGAAATCGCTGATGATGTATTTCACATCTCTGTCATCAGTGCTGTCGCTTAAAAGTGACGCAGTGAGTCTCTTGGGTGTGTTTTCGGGAGTCTCGGGGTCATCACCTGAGAAAACTGAGATTCTCTCATCTTCATAGCGTACTTCAATAACACCTTTTTCACCTGTGTATCTTGCTGAAACCACGCCGTCTTTTTCTGTGATGAATTCACCGTTTTCATCTTTGTAAGCTGCAAAGCCTAATTTTTCTGTAACTGCTGAAAGGTTGTCGAGTACCTTTCTGAAATTTTCATTTACATTACTCATATCAGGATAACTCCTTCTAATATTATTCATTGTAATTTATACAGTATAGTAGTATATCACACTTTTTGTCTCTTGTCACCATTATTTTGAAAAATAATTGCCACAGAATAGAATTTTATCCTGTGGCAAATGAAATTAACTTATCAGTTCTGAGGAACGGGATCTGAAAGCTTAACGAAGTCAACCTTTTCCATCTTTGTTCTGGGAAGCTCGGGTACCACAAAAACCTTTCTCGGGCAAGCATAGCCTTCGAAGTTTTCCTTGCAGTATGTCATAAGCTTTTCTTTGATTGCTTCTTCATCAGCTTCTTTATCATTAAGAGCAACAACGAGCTTTACATAGGGCTTCTTGTTTTCGTCATAGCCCTGACAAGCGCAAGCCTCAGCGATGTAGTCAAGCTCTGAGATCTTCTTTTCGATTGTTGCAGGATAAATGTTGTAGCCTGCAATAATGATGATTCTCTTCTTACGGCTTGTGAATACAATGTGGTCATCCTCGTCGAAGTAGCCGACATCACCTGTTCTTACCCATTTCTTGCCGTTTTCGTCAACATATATACCTGTTTCCTGAATTACATCGTCGGGAAGATATCTGTTCATCATTGTGTCACCGCTGAATACGATTTCACCGATTTCACCCTGGGGAAGCTTATTGCAGTCATCATCCCAGATTTCACCCTCAACGCCGAGGATAACTCTGCCGACTGTGTTGCTCTTTGCATCCTCAATGCCGTTGTTGTTGCTTGTACATACAGCGCACATTTCTGTAAGACCGTAGCCTCTGCCGAGATAACCCTCTGAGCCGAGAGCCTTGATTTTTGCATTGAAGGCTTCAACGAATTCTTCGCTGACATAGTCGCCGCCGACTGAGAGAATTGTGAGATTCTTTACGCCCTCATTTTCAAAGTTGGGAGCCTCGAAGAGCTTCTGGAACATCTTGGGTACACCGAAGATTTCCTTTACGCAATACTTTCTGATAAGCTCGTTAGCCTGAAGAGGATCGAACTTGGGAATCATGATTGGACGGTAAGCATTGCAGAGAATATAGTGCATTGCTACACCGAGACCGAAAGCGTGGAAGCAAGGAAGAATGCAGAGTGAATATGAGTTTGTATAATCGTGGGGTACATCAAGTGCGTACATAGCGTAAGCAAGTGAGTTGAATGAGAAGTTTGAGTGGATAATTGTCTTGCTCTTACCTGTTGTACCACCGCCGTGAAGATAGATAGCATCATCCTTGCCGGGGTTCTTGATGTCGGGTACTGCAGGAAGGTCCATAGCCATAACATCGAGATAACGGTAAACATTCTTATGCTCAGGCACATGTGCATTCTGCATTTCGTTGCCCTTAGCATACTGATAAGCTACACCGTCACAGAAGTCTGAAGTTGAGCAGACAATTGTGGGGTACTTGTCAATAATGTTGGTATATGCATGAGCAAAGAGGTCGAGCATAAACACAGCCTTGCTCTTTGTGTGAGCCATAATGCCCTCAAGCTGATTGGGAGGTGTGAGAGGATGCACGAAGTTAGCAATAACGCCGAGCTTAATAAGTGAATAGAAAGCGATAAAAGCGTGACCGCAGGTGGGCATAAATGCTGTGACAACATCACCCTTTTTAATGCCTAATGAATCAATGAATGATGCCATCTTTTCGATATCACCAAAGAGTCTGGGCATCTTTATTTCACTTTCAACAGGACCTACGGGTGTGACAAAAGCTGTGTAGTCCTCGCCTAAAATCTTTGAGATTCTGCCGTATGCTGCCTTGAGATAGTCATAGCAGGATTCGTCTGTGGGCTTATCTAAGTATTTGTTCTCAGGAATCTTGTATTCGTACATTGTTATTTCCTCCTCGGGATATTCCCCCATTAATATTTTATAATTCGGATTATATCTGCAACACAAGTCCTTGTCAATGTATAATTCTTTCCTTTGTGTTAGAATTGTTACACATTGTGCCATTTGGTAACGGTTGTTTGCAATGTTAACAATTTATTTACAAACGTGTATTTAAACCGGCACGGGCGGCTCCGTAGCCGTATACGGCGCAAGGGCGCCTTACGGGCGCCCTCGGAAATCGCCGACAGGCGATTTCACGGAGCCGCTCTCCTCACCTCTTCCGCTAACAGAAAAAACAGACGGCTAGTAATCCTAACCGCCTGCAATAGCTTAAATTATCTGGTCCTGAGCTGTGTCCATACTATATGTCCGATACCTCTTGCACCCTTATAGATATACTCGCCGAGGTTACCCATAAGACCTGTCATAACAGGATTCCTGAGATCATTTTCGCTCTTGTTGTCTTTTTTAGATTCTCTGATTTTAACATTATCCTCTGCAAAAGCTTCAACTGCACAGTCATCAGACGAAACACCCACACAACCGTCAGCAAAAGCAAAAATTTCCTTCATAAGCTCATCACCGGGTTCATTACCGCTAAAGCCATAAAGACCGAGAATCGCAGTTTCACTTGTTCCGTTATATGAAGGTGCAATTGATTTGCCTTGCGCAGCAACAAGAGTATAAGCATCCAACACCTGATCCTTTGCCCTGCCACGGTGATGGCGCTGCTTTCCGTAGTATGTGCCGAAAGGATTCATTCTTACAGTCTTATCTTTTTCAAGCCTCATAGGACAGTGAGCCATAGAATTAAGCACCTGTCTCGCATTTGCTATAATAAGACCTGTTTCTCCATCAGCAAGACCCACCATACCTGCAGTGAGCTGATGATTGAATGAAGCTACATACTGATTTTTGCTGTCGCACTCAGGGAATGACTGAGTTCTGAAGGAAGACACATCATCCATAAAGTTTCGTTTGACAACACTGATATCGCCTTTAAATTCAGGTGTAATCTGGAAAGGAACAGTCTCCTGCCATTTCATATCTGTATATCTTCCGAGAGATGAGTTTTCTGTTGATATTGATACGAGCTCCGGGGTATAGGGATAGTTTACGGTGGTTCTTACAAATACGGCTTCGGAATAAGGCACTGTAAAGAAATCATATGTGAAGGATCCGCTCTCAATTTCTTCCGGCAGATGTATTTCACCCGTAAGGCGCACACCCTCACCGACACCTGCAACAGAAAGTGCCTTTGAAGAAACGCCCTTGAAATCGCACCTCTTCCCGCCGTATGTGATGAAGCTCTGCAGGAATTCATCGCTGCCCAATTTTTTGCCGTCGTAAACAGCCCAACCAAGCTTGCCTTCGGAAGTAAATAACATTGTCAGCTTGCCTGAAGAAAGAATATTTTTAAAATCGGGAGTCTCTTTCACCCCATCAAAAGTAAGCTTAACCTTGTATTTTTTTCTGACAGTCTTAAACCTGAGCATAAGATAAATTTCCGAATTATCCTCACTCGTTGCCACTGCGGTGAAATCAGCAAGATCTCTGCCCTTGACATTGATAACACTTACATCATCAACTTTTGCTTTGAGCTTGAGCTGAAGACACTGAAAATCTGTGCCGTTGGTGTTATATATTGTCAGATCCTCGCCCTTCGGAAGAGCTGATTTTTCTTCTTCGATAACCTTTTCAGCTAATGCGAGAGCCGTCTTTTCACGCTGAATATTCAGCACGGGTGTCGCAAGTCCGAAGTGAGTTGTGGAAAGGAGAAGAACTCTGTCAATAAATGACGGTGATGCTTTATCAGCTTTAGCTGTGACTTTTGCCATCGCTCTCGCTCTTTCCAGATTTGTCCATATCCTGCGATTAAAGGGCTTCTCACTCCATGAGGCATAGCCCGTGAAGTTACCGTCAGCTGTATCGTGAGTAAACTCAATCTTACCCACAGCCCCGTGATTTTTAAGATAGCCGCCCACTGTATCGAACACCACATAAGGCAGGTCTGCTATTTCTTCCACAAGTCCTTTTATGCCGTCTGTATTGGCAAGCTTACCTGTGAGAGGACCCAGGTCCATAGTTTCCCAGAAAATTGCATCGGCATCCATATTGATAAACAGAAGCATATCTCTGTTAATTTCTCCGCTGACCTGCTTCTTGCGCAAATCCTTGACCCAGGCACGCAGTGTACCGGCATCACAGACATCGGAGTTACTGTATGTCGGGATAATAGTCATACTCTCGCCCTTATATGTATAAGTGAGTGGGTTGAAAGCGTACTCATCAGGAAGCTCAGGTACAATAGTGCGGAAAGCGTCAAAGGGTACACAGCTGTAGTAAAGGCACAGTGCCTTGACACCGAGCTTATTATAAAGACTGACCTGAGAGGGAGTAAACATAACCTCCTGGGGTCTGACGATCTTCTCACACTCGCCGAAGATATCAACAAGACCCGAGCCTGCTTCATTGGTCACTGCAAGCTCAATGCTTGCCTCAAACTCATCCTCGGTCATAGCTGAAAGGGCACCGTTATTATAGCCCATTATGATGTTTTCGTCGCCGTATTTTTTGACTCTCTCTTTCATCTTTTCGATGATTTCGGGAGCGTACTCGGGCAGAATCTTTTCAAGGGAGAAGAAGTTTTCGCTGTCCCATGTACCTTTTACGGGTATACCTTTTTTATTGAGTTCGGTCATAACATCAAGAATTTTATTAATGATTCTGATATCCGAGCCGAATCCGAGATTATCGTTGGTATCTCCTCTGTATGAGTGATAGCAGTTAACGTGAAAGCCATAAGCCACGTGGATTTTATTTTCTTTCATATTATCACCTTTTTTTCGTTGATGGATTTATAGTAGCACATTTAAAGGTGGTTGTAAAGAGAGCGTAACCAATTATGAATTGCAAACTATGATTGCAATTCAATGAAGCGAAGCTTCAATTCATGCTGTCAGGCAATTCATGGCAAAGCCAATTCATGACCGAAGGTCATTTCATTCATAATTGATTAAGCTTCCCCGGCGGCCGCAAAATAAAAGAGACGCGAGTTTTACCCGCGTCCCAACAAAAGTATAATTATTTTTTTGCTGTAGCTCTCTGGATAGCCTTAACAATTTCAACAACAGGGATTACAAGGAATGCAAGACCCAGTGAAATGAGATATGCCTTGAGGTCAAGGTGTGCAAAGCCGAAGAGTTTTGAAAGGAAGTCAACCTCAACAACTGCAGTTGTAAGAAGGAATGAACCTATCATCGCACCGTAAAGAGCTACATTGTGGCTGCCCTTGAATACCATACCGATTGATGATGCTCTCTGTGAGCGCATATTGAAGGAGTGGAAAATTTCACACATGGCCATTGTGAAGAATGCCATTGTCATACCCTCTGTGCTGTCGTGAATGTTGGTGAATGTGAAAGCCATTCCTGTTTCAAGGCACTCCAGCCATTCGCCGATGTAGAAGGCTACAACTGTAAGAATACTTACAAGGATACCCTGATATGCACAGTCAAAGCCGAGTCCTCCTGCAAAGATACCGTCATTCTTGCTTCAAGGCTTTCTCTTCATAATATCTGCCTCGGGTCTTTCAAGACCGAGAGCAAGAGCAGGAATACTGTCTGTTACAAGGTTGATGAAAAGAAGATGGGGAGCTTTAAGAATAGTAAAGCCCATAATCGTTGCAAAGAAGATTGCAGCAACCTCTGAAAGGTTTGAGCCGAGAAGGAACTGAATAGCCTTACGGATATTGTCGTAAATTCTTCTGCCCTCACCAACTGCTGAAACGATAGTTGCAAAGTTGTCGTCTGTGAGCACCATATCTGCAACATTCTTTGTTACGTCAGTACCTGTGATACCCATACCTACACCGATGTCAGCACTCTTGATTGAGGGAGCATCGTTTACACCGTCACCTGTCATAGCAGTAACATAGCCCTTTTTCTTCCAGGCATTTACTATTCTTGTCTTATGCTCAGGCTGAACACGTGCATATACGGAAAATTTTTCAACTTCTGTATCAAAGTCTTCATCCGCAATGTTATCCAACTCTGCACCGGTTATTGCGTTATCCGCACTTTCGATAATTCCAAGTTGCATAGCGATAGCAACAGCGGTATCCTTATGGTCTCCGGTAATCATGATCGGACGTATTCCCGCAGAACGACA
>JAZQUF010000092.1:0-8449 GCA_045631165.1 Acutalibacteraceae bacterium | reverse complement strand
AAAGGTGAAACCATCTCTTTAATCAGCGGTCCGCTTTTATCCTGACATACACCAGCTGAGCAGCGGTCACTGACACAAAGCACTGCAAAAACCAAAATATCACGCTCCCTACTTGAAAAATTTTTACTTCTAATATATAATAACATAAAAGAACAAATTTTACAATAATTATCGTAATATTTATAATTTTTTTAATTAAATTTGATAAAACAACTTTATATTCATTACAAGGAAGTTAGCAGTTAAGCTGCTTAATTCATATTCCGACTCATATGTTCTAAGCTTTTGGTATGAATGTATGAGCGTGACCGAAATAACACTGCCTTAAGGCAACGGTCAAAGGGTAAAACGGGAAACGGTTTTGCCTTCCGTGATTGAAAAGGAGAAATGAATTATGAAAAAACTTCTCGCAGTGCTCTTAGCACTTACCCTCGTTTTTGCTCTCGTTGCTTGCAGTGGTAACGGCGACAGTGAAAACAAAATCATCCGCGTATCAACAACCACATCAGTAAACGACTCAGGACTTCTCCCCTATCTTCTTCCTGTATTTGAAGAAGCTACAGGCTACACAGTAGAAGTTCAGTCAGCAGGTACAGGCGCAGCTATCCAGAAAGCTAAAGACGGTAACGCTGACCTTATCCTCGTTCATGCTAAGGCTTCAGAAGAAGAATTTATCGCTGAAGGCTACGGCGTAGAAAGACTTCCCTTTATGTATAACTATTTTGTTATCGTCGGCCCTGCTGATGACCCCGCAGGTATCAAAGACAGCACAAATGCTGCTGAGGCTTTTGACAAGATTGAAGATGCAGAAGCAAACTTCATCTCACGTGGTGACGACAGCGGTACACACAAGGCTGAGCTTAAAATCTGGGGCGACGATGTTCCCGAAGCAGATGACGAATGGTACATCAGTGCAGGTCAGGGTATGGGCGCTTGTCTTACAATGGCAAGTGAAAAGGGTGCTTACTGTCTCACAGATAAGGCTACTTTCCTTTCAAACAAGGCTGACCTTGATCTTGAAATCATTCTCGCTGAGGGTGACGATATGATGAATACATACTCACTTATCGAATGCAACCCCGAAAAACTTGAGGGTATCAACACTGAGGGTGCAAAGGCTCTCATCGAATGGCTTACAGGCGACGAAGCATCAGCTCTTATCGCAAAATACGGTGAAGAGCAGTATGGTGAAGCACTCTTCTATCTCATCGAAAAATAATCAATGGAAAAATTAACAGAGGCTTTTGAAATGCTTATGAGTATGGACAAGGAGCTGTTACAGATTATTGGTGTAACACTCCGTATGTCGTTTTTCAGTACTCTTATTTCCTGCCTTATCGGTATGCCCCTCGGTGTACTTTTAGGCAAGGGCAGCTTCAAAGGCAAAGGGACAATAGTAAAGTTAACAGGAACCTTTATGGGCTTGCCACCGGTGGTGGCAGGCCTGATTGTCTATATGCTATTTTCAAAAAACGGCATTTTCGGCTCTATAGGTCTGCTTTTTACTGTAGAAATTATGGTAATCGCACAGTGTATGCTTATAATTCCCGTTGTGATAAATCTTACAAATTCCATTACCTGCGTCAATGCTTTACCTCTGCTTGAAACGGCAAAGGGACTGAATTTTTCAAGGAGCAAAACCGCTCTTTTAATGCTGACGGAAAACAAAACCGCCCTTTTCAGTGTGGTACTCACTGCCTTCGGCAGATCAATTGCCGAGGTGGGCGCAGTAAGTCTCGTAGGAGGTAACATTCAATGGAAGACAAGAGTTATGACAACAGCAATTATGCTTGAAACCAACAAGGGCAACTTCTCATTTGCATTGGCACTCGGCATTATTCTTCTGCTGATATCATTCATTATCAATGCAGTTGCATCCTTCGCAGTAAAGGAGGATAAGAGATGATAAAGCTTCATAACATAAAAAAGATTTACGGTGACAGAACTGTACTTGATATTGAAAATCTCACTTTCTCGAAAGGTGAAACTGTTGCCATAGTCGGTCCTAACGGAAGTGGTAAAAGTACACTGCTGAAAATTATTGCCGACACAATAAAAAGTGACGTCGGAGAAATCGAAAGAAAGGGAAAGATATTATATCTCCCTCAGCAAAATATTTCCTTCAGAAAAAGCGTGAGAAAAAATATAATTTTCTCGATGGAAAAAACAGAGAACAAAGATAAACGCTGCGATGAAATCCTAGGTCAGTTAGGTCTGACAGCTCTTGCTGACAAAAATGCAAAGGAGCTTTCCGGCGGTGAGGCACAAAGACTTGCACTTGGCAGAATACTTGTAAACGACTGCGACTTTCTGCTTTTAGACGAGCCTTCAAGTGCGGCAGATATTGAGGGTACGGAAATTATCGAAAATGCTATCCGAAGCTATAAGGATAAAACAGGATGCGGTGTGATTATGACCACCCATTCTCCCATCCAGGCTCTGAAGCTTGCTGACAGAATTATAATGCTCTGTGACGGAAAAATCGTCGAGAACGGCAAGCCCGAGGAATTATTGCATAACCCCAAAACAGAATGGGGAAAGAAATTTATAGGTATGTGGGTGCTTTAAATATGTTAAAGGTTGTAGCCGTGGAAACGGCAGTTGAAATTATAAAAGAAAATTTTTTAGACATAACATCCCGGACAGAGATAGTATCACTTGAAAAATCCCTCGGCAGAGCTCTTGCCGAAGATATAATATCTAAGGAAAACATACCTGCATTTGACCGCTCAACAGTTGACGGCTATGCTGTCAGAGCAACGGACACTTACGGCAGCGGTGAGAGTATCCCCGCACAGCTTGATATTATCGGAGAAATCCTTATGGGTGAAGAAGCTCTTATCATACCCAAGGACGGTCAGTGTGTAAAAATCTCTACAGGCGGTATGCTCCCTGAGGGTGCAGACAGCGTTATTATGGTTGAAAACACCGACAACAGCTTTGGTGATATGTGCCTTGTTTATAAATCCGTCAGCCCCTATGAAAATGTCAACAGAAAAGGTGACGATATAAAAGAAAACGCCCTCATTTACACTAAGGGTAGAAAAATCACCTCAAAGGAAATCGGTGTACTTGCCGCTCTTGGCATAAGCGAGGTTACGGTTTTCAGAAAACCAAAGGTCGGCATTATCTCCACAGGTGATGAAATTGTATCTGTTGACACCCCCCTCACCTTCGGCAAGATAAGAGATATTAACAGCCATATCCTTTCTGCTCTTATGAGAGAAAACGGTTGTGAAGCCACCCTTTACGGAATAGTCAGGGATGAGTATGATGCTATTCTTTCGGTGATGAAAAAGGTTGTAAGCGAAAATGATATAGTGCTCATTTCAGGCGGCTCATCAGCAGGGGCAAGAGATATGACCGTTGATATCATATCGAAGCTCGGTGAGGTTTATCTTCACGGAATTGCTATGAAGCCCGGTAAGCCTACTATTGTAGGAAAGATAGACGGAAAGGCAGTTTTCGGCTTACCGGGTCATCCCGTCGCAAGTTATTTTGTTGCATTGAGATTAGTGAAACCTCTCGTAGATATGATGCTTTGCAGAAATGATAATGCAAGACGTATAAAATCAAAAATGCTCTGCAATATCTCATCAAACCACGGCAGAGAGGAAATACTCTGTGTTAAGCTTACCAATGAAGGTGCTGTACCTGTCTACGGCAAAAGCGGTGTAATATCACTTTTATCCGAAAGTGATGGATATATCATAATCGACCGCAACTGCGAGGGTCTTAAGGCGGGCGATGAAACAGAAATCTATTTATTTCAGGAATGATTTTTATGAAACACAATTACTTAAACAACACCCCTATCCTTAAGGCAAGAGAAGAATATCTTGCCCACATTACCGAAAGAGGCTTTAACTATAAAACAGAAGCAGTACCCTCTGCAGCTTCACACGGCAGAGTGCTTTCAGAGGCAGTATATGCGAAAATCTGCTCACCTCACTATAATGCATCAGCTATGGACGGAATTGCAGTAAAAGCAAGTGACACCTACGGTGCAAACGAAAGTAATCCCATTATTCTGACAAAGGATATGTATACTGTTGTTGACACGGGCGACCCTGTCCCCGACTCTGCTGACGCTGTAATTATGGTTGAAGATGTAACGGAAACCGGTGACGGTAAAGTAAGCATTATCTCAGCCGTACACCCTTGGCTGAATGTCCGTCAGGTGGGTGAAGATATCTGCATGGGTGACATGATTGCACCCTCATTCACAAAGGTTACTCCCTCACTCTGCGGTGCTTTTCTTGCAGGAGGTATCCTTGAAACAAAATGTATAAAACCTCCTGTATTCGGTATTATTCCTACAGGTGACGAAATTGTTTCACCCAAAGAGAATCCCGGAAAAGGTGAAATAATAGAATTCAATTCAACTATTTTTTCGGCTATGCTTAATGAATGGAGCGCCGAAAGCAAGATATATCCTATTGTCAAAGATAAAAAAGATTTACTCAAAGAAGTCATTTCAAAGGCTTCAGAAGAATGTGATGCTGTGCTTGTCCTTGCAGGCTCATCAGCGGGCAGAGACGATTACACAAGCACTATTATCGAAGAACTCGGTGAAGTTTTATTCCATGGTCTTGCAATTAAACCCGGTAAGCCTGCCGTTCTCGGAAATATCGGTAATGTACCCGTTGTCGGTCTTCCGGGTTATCCCGTTTCGGCAATTGTAGTAATGGAAGAAATCGTGAAATCAGTTGTTGAGCAATACTATAAATCACCGATTAAAGCTGAGAAAACTGTAAAAGCGGTACTCGGTAAAAGAGTTGTATCCTCACTAAAATATCAGGAGTACATAAGAGTCACTCTCGGCAAATCAGATGAAACTCTCACTGCAGTACCCTTAAACCGTGGTGCAGGCGTCATTACAAGCTTTACAAAAGCAGACGGTATTCTCACTGTGCCTCAGGACACAGAGGGCTTTGAAGCAGGTGAAGAGGTAGAAATAAGACTTCTCAAACCTCTTTCACAGATTGAAAATTCGCTTATTATCACAGGCAGCCACGATCCCCTTATCGACGAGCTTTCGGATATGATTAAAAAGGAAAATCCCACCTTTAATCTTACCTCAAGCCATGTGGGCAGTATGGGTGCAATCACCGCACTGAAAAGTGGCCAGGCACACCTCGGATTTATTCATCTGCTTGACACCGAAAGCGGAGAATACAACACAAGCTATGTGAAAAAGTATTTCCCCGACGGTGGCGTGAAGCTCATTAAGGCTATCGGCAGAACGCAGGGGCTTATGGTTAAAAAGGGTAACCCCCTCGGCATAAAGGATTTCTCCGATATCATAAAGGGCAGATATGTAAACCGACAGCTCGGCTCGGGTACAAGAATTCTCTGTGATTATCTTCTTAAGAAAAACGGCATTGACAAGAAGGATGTTGACGGCTACAGAAACGAAGAGTTCACCCATACTGCAGTTGCTGCACTTATTGCTTCAGGCAATGCTGACTGCGGTCTCGGTATTTACTCGGCAGCAAAAATGTACAATCTTGATTTTATAGAAATCTGCACCGAGGAATATGATATACTCATAGACGAAAAGGCTTATGAAAATGAGCAGGTGCAGACCTTCCTCAATATGATAAAAAGTGAGAAATTCAAAGAAAGACTTAAAGAGATGGGAGGATATGAAGTTGGCTGATTTTACTCATCTTAATAAAAAGGGCGAGGCACTTATGGTTGATGTAGGCGAAAAGGACATCACCCGCAGAACCGCAAAAGCCTTCGCAAAGGTAAAAATGGAAAAGGAAACTCTGCAGAAGCTCCTTAATTCCGAGCTTAAAAAGGGCGACGGACTTGCAACGGCAAGAATTGCGGGTATTATGGCGGCAAAGCGTACATGGGAGCTTATACCTCTCTGCCACAACATTCCCATTGACAGTGTGGAGGTCACTTTCGACAACAACGGAGTTGATGAGTTATACATCACATCAACAGCTAAATGCTCATGCAAAACAGGCATAGAAATGGAAGCTCTTACAGCGGCTTCTGTGACTGCTCTCACTGTATATGATATGTGCAAGGCAATTGATCGCAAAATGGAAATCAAAGAAATTAAACTTCTTGAAAAAACAGGCGGAAAGAGTGATTTCATAAATGATTGATTCATACGGAAGAAAAATTAACTATCTACGCGTGTCCGTCACTAAAAGGTGTAATCTCAACTGCTCATATTGCGGAGCTTGTAACGAAAAGGATAATGCTGAGCTTTCAGCAGAGCAGATTGAAAAAATAGTCAGAGCCTTTGCCAGATGTGGCATTACCAAGGTAAGACTTACAGGCGGTGAACCGCTTATAAGAAAAGATATCTGCGACATTGCAGAAAGGATCAGCAACATTGGCGGCATAAAAAAGTTGGCTCTCACCACCAACGGCATTAATCTGAAAGACTATGCCAAACCGCTTAAAGATGCAGGAGTAACGGCAGTAAACATCAGCCTTGACACCACCGACTCTGAGCAATATAAGTCCCTGACAGGCTACGACGGACTCACCAAGGTTTTCGACGGTATTGCTGAATGTGAAAAAGTCGGGCTCTCCCCTATCAGACTCAATGCAGTGCTCATTAAAGGCAAAAACGATGTTCAGGCTGAAAGCCTTATAAATATTGCAAGAGACAGAAAAATAGATGTGCGATTCATTGAGCTTATGCCTTTTTCTGATGACGGTGAAAATGAAAATCTCGTCGTAAAAGGCGAAGATATATTAAAGCAGTTTGCATTCCTGAAACCTGTTACTACTGCAAAAAATGATTTTGAAAAGAGTGTGGCAAGGTACTATGAAGCAGAAGGCTTCAAGGGCAGAATCGGCTTTATCACACCCATCAGTGACAAATTCTGCAGTGAATGTAACCGCATAAGGCTTCTTTCTGACGGCAAGGTCAAGGCTTGTCTCGGCAACGATGAAGTCATTGACCTGATGGATGTAATAGACAATAAAGAACTTTTAACAAACCGAGTGCGTGAAGCGATACTCGCAAAGCCTATGGAGCATAAATTCACCTGTGGCTACGGTGCATCCCACGGACTCAACAAAATAGGAGGTTAACTATGGCAAAGGTATTATCAATAAACATCAGTGAAAAGAAGGGCACACCGAAAACAAAAATCAATCCGGGTGTGCTTATTGAAGATTTCGGCTTTGAGGGTGACGCTCATGCTGGCAAGTGGCACCGACAGGTAAGCCTTCTTGCAAAGGAGAGCATTGAAAAGTCAAAGGGACTCCCCACCGACGGACTCTGCCACGGAGTATTCGCAGAAAACATCACCACCGAGGGTATAGAGCTTTATACTATCCCCGTGGGTACTAAGCTTAAGGTCGGCGAGTGCATTATAGAGATTACACAGATAGGCAAGGAGTGCCACGAAGGTTGCGCAATACAGAAGCTTGTCGGCAAGTGTGTAATGCCTCGTGAGGGTATTTTCGCAAGCGTTATCAAGGGTGGCAAGGTTTACGAAGGAGACGATATAGAAATCCTTTAAAAGGACTTCTATGATAAAAATATTATGACAAAAAGCAGAACCGCACAGCTGATGTTTCAGTCAGCCTTTTGTGCAATAGGAATTATAGGCGTAATTGCAAGCTTCGGCTTTTTCGATATGGTGTGGCGTTGGGATTTCTATATTCAGTTCACCAACATCAGCAACTATATGTGTGTAGGTATAATGATTGCCGAGCTTATTCAGACCGCCAAAAAGAAGGAGGACAGCTTCGTTACTGTCTCTCCCCTTCTCAAATTTATCGGTGTACTTTCAATTCTTCTCACATTTATCGTCTTTAACTTTTTTATTGCGAACGAATCCACACGAGACCCTGTACTCAACTACAAAATCAACAGTGTAACCTTTCATGTTATTTTACCAATAATGTACATTCTCGACTGGTTCCTCTTTTACGAGAGAAAAAAGGTAAAGGTCAGCTATCCGCTCATTTCCGTGCTCTTCCCGCTTTGCTACGGAATCTTCATTTTCATCCACGCAGCAATTTATAAATTCGATTCATCGGTACTCAACTATTTCGGCACAGGACCGTTCATTTATCCGTACTTTTTCCTCAACATTGACACTTACGGTGTAGGCGGTGTCTGCTTATGGATACTCGGACTTGGTGCTGTGTTTATCGGTGTAGGGTTTATATTTATGGCACTTGACAGAGCACTCGGAAAGAAAACGAAATAGAAATCCAACCACTTTCGCACTTGCGATAGTGGTTATTTTTATGCAACTTTCACTCCCGACAGCAATATACATTACTACCAACCACCCAAGGAGTGATATAATGTTTCAGCTAATCCAACTCATCCTACAAAACCTCACCTTTTTCGCCTTGCGAGCTTGAAACAATGTGAGCGAGAAAGATGTGTGATGTTGTATGAAAATTATATAAAAGTAATGCACCATACAAAATAATCGAGACTTAATACAAAGTC
>JAZQUF010000091.1:0-26233 GCA_045631165.1 Acutalibacteraceae bacterium | reverse complement strand
GATATGCATGTTGTGTATATTATGGAATCATCACCATCACAGCACAGAGCAAGATATTATTCCGTAATCAAGTTCTTTGCAAATATGTCAGTTATGCTTGTGCCGCTTCTCAGACGTCTTCTTATGACAGAGGCTTCACAGTGGAGAAATGTTTACCTTATCCCTGCAATCGTAGGTATTATCACAAGCCTTATTGCTCTTCTCTTTGCGAGAGAGCCTGATACCTTCATTGATTCGAGACTCCGTTATCTTAAAATGACAGACGAGGAAAGAACTCTTGAAGAGCAACAGAAGAAAACTGAAAATGCTCAGGGCGGTCTTATTCCTGCACTTAAATTTGCTTTCAGACACCGTCAGCTCAAGTGGCTCTATATTACATCTGCCATTGCTAACTTAGGCTTTATCGGCACCATTAACTATCAGGTAATTATGTCCTACGGATATGCTGAGAACCTTTTCGGAAAAGGCTTATTTGAAACTCTTGATGCTGCACTTGAGGCTGTCAGCATCGGTGATGTAACAACAGCTCTGTTTATGTTCCCCGTGGGCTGTGCAGTGTCACAGGTAATTATGGGCTTTATTTCAGACTCCAAGGGAAGAAAAACGGCTGCTATTGTGACTGCTTTTGACTGTCTCTTATGCTTCATACTTTTCTCTGTCGGCGCATCAATGGCATGGAATCCCTATCTCGTAGGCTTCTGCTGTGGTGCATTCATCGGTAGCTACTATTCAACCAACGATGTTATCATTATGATGATAGGTGAATCCTCACCTACAAATCTTCGTTCATCGACTATGTCGGCTCAGTTTATTGTAACAGCAGCAGGCGTGGCAGTTTCATATATGGTAAGCTTGCCTCTTCTTACAATTCTCGGTAATACTGTAACAGGTGTGGTTTCATTTGCTCTTCTTGTACCCGGCTTTATCATTGCTCTTATTGCTCTTATCCGTAAGACCAACGAAACAAAGGGTATTGATATGGATACAGTTACAGGCTGCGAGTGGGACTGATTTCAATTATGAATGAGGAATTATAAATTGTAGTTCCTTTTAAGTGAGATGAAAGGTTGGGAGGCGGCTCCACAGAAATCGCGAAGCGATTTTGCGGCGACGGTGTCGCCGTGTCGGACTCTGTCCGGCAGTGGAGCCGCCGCTCCTCCCTCCGTCTGAAGCTTTCTTTAAAGAGGTGATATTATGCTGCATAGATTCAACTACATACACAATAGAGAAGTTCCTCTTCCCGATAACACTGTAATAAACGGTCAGGGTTGCGGAGAGGTTGCGAAAATGCGCTATGGCTTTTGTCCTATGTCATATAACGGGTGTGAAATGATAGCGCTCCATAACTCCGCAGTGCTCACGGACAGACCCTCGAGTCTTCAGGAGGTCTGTAAGGAGATGTATATGAGAAGCCAGATGCTGTCGGGTTTTCTGGGTTCGAATCCTTGTTTGTTAGGATCCTTTTATAAAAGAAGAAATATCAGGTTCAGAAAAACTTATAGCTATGACGATTTTTTTGACTCACTCGGTAATGTACCGGTAGCGGTGTTGTCATTCTGGAATAAAAAGAAGCCCTTTAACGGATTGCATACGGTTGCTGTTCAGCTTGTAGATGGCAAAATAGTAATTTATAACAGATACAATAATAAGAATTTTCCTTATGAATACGCTTCAAGAAGTGAAATGTTACCTAAAAAATCGGACTTTATATGCGGATATTTAATTGAGGAGGAAAGATAAAATGACAACGGAAACTAAAAAATCCTCATTTGTCACTAAGGTTAAGGGACTTTTGGGAGTTGAGGATGACGTAAAGCTCAAACCAATGATAGCATATAACTCAGCTATCTTCTTTTCGGGTGGCGGACCGTATGTTATAGGATGTTACCTTCTGCCATTCCTTACAAAGGTAGAGGGGCTTTCTACTGCACAGTACGGTACAGTGGCACTTTTTTCCTGTGTATGCGATGCGATTACCGACCCTCTTATGGGAATAATAACCGACAGAACAAGGCATAAAGACGGCAGACACAGACCTTATCTCAAGTGGGGCGTTTTACCTGCACTTATTGCATATTTCCTGATGTGGAACTCCTTTGGTATATCAACATTGGCTCAGGAATCGGGTAACACAAATGCAACAATGATTTACTATATTTTTGCTTATATGTTCTATAAAACTGTCAGCACAATGATTATGGTGCCTCATACGGCAATGCTTCCGGGCATAGCTCCCGGCTATAATCAGCGAACACAGTTCAATGCGATAAGAACAGTAATGGATGCCGTTTCGAGTTATTCATCATTCTTCGTTGCGGCTATTGTTCTTGGCGGTATCAACGGTATATTTGTTACTCCCAGCTTCGGTCCTGAGCACAGAAACAGATTTACGGTTATGTCCCTTGTTTTATGTCTGTGGACAAGCTTGCCGCTTATCTTTACCTATAAAGGTACAAAAGAAGAAAGCTCATTGGATCAGGTAAATGAAAGACTTGATATTTACGAGTTTCTCGGACAGTATAAGAAGGTTATCAAAAACAGGGTTTTCCGTCAGTATTTTCTCTTCGGTTTCATAATGCTCTTCGGCTCAGCCTTTGTATCACAGACCTTCTATTATTTCCTTGATACAGTACTTATGCAGGAAAAAGACTACTCAATGCTGACTATTGTTCAGGCAGTAGGTGAGGTTTTAGGTTTCTTCCCGGCATACTTCCTTTCGATTAAAAAGAACAAGCAGATGCCTGCTAAGGTCTTTATGCCGGTAGCAGTGGGCGCTCTTGCATTAGCGTGGCTGACAAGAAGCATGGGCAGTCCTATTACAATATTTGTTGTCGAGTTTATGTACGGTCTTGGTCTTGCAGGTATGGCAAGTGTACAGAATAACATCTTCCCCGATGTTACTGACGTTGACGAGATGATTACCGGTGAAAGACGAGAGGGCGTTATTGCCACATTCTCAACCTTTATCAAAAAGTTTGTAAGCGGTTTTGCTTCATTTGGTATAGGTAAGCTTCTCGGTGCATTTGGTTATAATACTCAGCTCGAAGCTGCTCAGCAGTCTGAAAGTGCCGTATTTGGTGTGACAATCTGTTTCACCCTTATCCCCATGGTATTTATGTTCCTGTCATTCCTTTCAATTATGAATTACAGACTTACAAAGGATAAGCTTAACTTCATCAGAGCAAAAATCAAAGAGAAGAAAGAAACAGGTGTGGCTCTTGTTACAGCTGAGGAAAAGGCTACACTTGAAAAAATCGCAGGTCTCAAGTTTGAAGATATGTGGATAGGATGGTAATAATTAGCAATTAGCAATGAGTAATTAAGGTGACATTTTATTACAATTAAGGAGAATTTCAATATGAAAAAAGTTTCTGTAAATAAGATTTTGCTTGTTATTTATGTAATTTTCTGTGTGTATTTCATTCTTGTTGCTTTGCCGTTTTTGCTTGATGTATTAAAATATGTTTTAGGCGAGAGAATCACTGAAGTTATTTATGAAACGGTTTATATGGATGAAGAAATGGCTTTTACTGTTTTCTGGCCCTGCACGGTTGTGTTCTGGATTTTTACTGTTGTTTGTGCTTTCTTTTACAGAAAAACAGGTGTTGTCAGAACAATTATCACTTCGGTATTAAATTTGATTTTACCGGTTGCTGTTGCCTCTACAAATCAAGAAAGTATTTCAGTGGGTATAATTATTACAGCCTTTATTCTGATAGCTTTTATTGCTACTCTGATAACAAATTTTAAACTCGATAAGCAAACACAATAAAAATGTGGATAGGACAGTAAAAGTTAGGAGTTAGGGGTGAGAAGTTAGGAGTTGAAACGAGAAAGCAACTCCTGACATAACTTCTCAACTTACAAAAAACTTAATATTCATTACAGCTTTGCTTTAGTAAGTGGAGCTGTTTTTTTGTTATAGTTTAATTTCTAACTCCTCACTCCTAACTTGACAACCCTCTTTCTTTTTGCTATATTTAATCTTGGATAGGAGTGTTTATATGACAGACTTAAAACGATTCGAATATGTTCTCGCTCTTGCAGAATGTATGAACTTTTCTCAGGCTGCCTCAAAGCTCAATATATCTCAGTCAACCCTGAGTCAGCAGATACAGAAGTTGGAAAAAGAAATAGGGGTAAGTCTCTTTGACAGAACAACATCGGTTCTGACACTTACTCAATACGGACAGATTTATATAAAAGGCGCAAAAAAAATCCTTGATACTTACACTCAGACACTTGACAGCATTACCGATGCTGATTCCGGTGTCTCAGGTAGTGTTACAGTCGGTATTGCTCCCTCAAGAGCACCATTTCTTTTGCCGGGTATTGTTGCAAAATTCAGGGAAGATTATCCGGATGTGAGTCTCAACTTTGTTGAGAATAAGTCAAAGGATATAATCAAGGATTTATCCGAGGGCAATATTGATTTTGCGTATACAGTTTTGCCGTCTCCGGAAAATCTTAAAGACTATGAAACTGTAGTTGTTACCGAGGAAGAGGTAATGCTCGTATGTAAAAAGGACAGTGACATAAAGAATATAGCTCAGAATGGCAGTGTGGACTTCAAAAAGCTCGGTGATGAGAGATTCATAGCCTTGCAGGACAATCAGCTTCTTACAGATTATTTCTATGCTCTCAAACAGAAGAGCGGTTCAAAGGCGCGTGTGGGGATTTGCGTGTCTGAGCTTTCAACTGCTATTGCAATGGTAAAAGAGGGACTTGGTATTATGCTTTTGCCGTCGAGCTATAAAAACTACGGAGCACTGGAGAGGGAGCTTGATTTTTATCGCATTAGTCAGGTTTCCACCAAAAGAAAAATCGCTGTCATATACAGAAAAGACAAATATATTAATAAGCCTATGAGGGCTCTTATAGAAATTCTTGTGAAAGATGTGTAACAATCTTTTTACATTTGATTTATAAAAATTTGTTGATTGGTTAATCGGTTTTTGCTATAATCTCCATCGGAAAAACCGATTGAAATAATTGGATTATCAGACGAAGGAGTGTAGAAAGTTAATATGAAAAAGATTTTGTGTCTTGTACTCAGCCTTCTTGTTGTGGCGGGTCTTGTTTTCTCGTTTACTGCTTGCGACAGTGAGGATGACGGTGATGTTATCAAAATAGGCTCAATTCATCCCCTTACGGGTAGTATGGCTTATGAGGGTCAGGCTTTTGTCAACTCTCAGAAAATAGCTATTGATAAAATCAATGCTGAGGGCGGTATAAACGGTAAAATGCTTCAGCTTAAGGCGGTTGACTCTCTCGGTACTGCAGGCGGTGCTGCCACAGCGGCTCAGAAGCTTATCAATATGAATGTCTGCGCTCTTACAGGTACTTATACAAGCGGCTCTGCTCAGGTGGTGTCCCGTACAGCAGAAAAGTTCAGCGTACCTTTTGTGGTAACTGTTGCTGCCAGTGAAACACTTCTCACAAATGGTTATAAATATTCCTTCAGAATTCAGCCCAGTACAGTTGGCTTCTCATCAAACTTCATTGAGTATATTCCTTACATCAAGACTGACGATATGAAGACAGTTGCTATTATCTATGAGGATTCAAACTATGGTACAGGTATTGCTGAGTATATCAAGTCAAGAATTGATGAAACAGGCCTTGAAATAGTGGGTATGATGCCCTATAGTGCCAAAGCTTCAACCCTCAGCGCTGAGGTTACAAAGCTAGTATCTCTCGATCCGGATATTCTTATTCCTGTTGGCTACTACTCTGACCAGAGTATGCTTGCCAAGGAGCTTATCGACAGAAAGATAACCTTCCCTGCAATTATCGGTGTTGCCAACGGTGCTTTCTCAGATGCAAAGTTTACCAATACCTACGGTACAGCTGCTGACGGCTTCTTTGATATCAACTACAGATACAATCCTAACAGCGAGGAGACTGAATATCTTCTCAGAGAGTACCGTGAAAGATATGGTGAAGAGATTCCCGTATGTGCTATTTATGGTTACGAATCAATTATGGTTATTGCAGATGCCCTCAAAAGAGCAGGTACAACAGACCATGCAGCCTTAAGGGATGCTTTGGCTGAAACAAATATGACAGAGCATCTGCTTCCTCAAGGAGCTATCATCTTTGACGAAGCAGGTGAAAACATCAACTCAGCAGGTGTGCTCATTCAGATTCAGGACGGTAAACAGGTTATTGTTTTCCCGAAAGAATATGCTGAGGGCGAAATTATATTTGATAAGGAGAGTGACAGCTAAATGAATATGCAGTTTTTCCAGGCACTTCTTGACGGTACCCTTATGGGCGGCGTATATGCTTTGGCTGCCCTTGGTCTTTCACTTATCTTTGGTGTAATGAAGATTACCAACTTCGCTCACGGTGCTATGATGACAGTTGGTATGTATGCTGTTTATGTGGTGTCAACCTCACTCGGTATCAGCCCTTACATTGCCCTCATTTTTGCAGCAATTACGCTTTTTGCTCTGGGTTATGTAATTCAGCATTTCCTTATTGATAAAATTTCAGATGCTCCCACACACAATCAGCTTCTTCTGACTCTCGGTGTGGCATACATTCTCGAAAACGGACTTCTTGCAGTATTCAGTCCCAACTATAAGACTCTCGACGTTGACGATTTTGACGGAGCTATTCAGCTTGGTGCCATTTCAATCAGCCCTGAAAAATTAGTCGCTTTTGCTGTGGTGCTTATCGTTACTGCTGTAATCTACATCATCCTCTATAAAACAAGAATCGGTAAAGCTATCAGAGCCTGCTCTCAGAATAAAGAGGGCGCAAAGCTTATGGGTGTTGTAATCAAAAAGACAAATGCAGTAGCTTTTGGTATCGGTGCTCTTTGCACGGGCATTGCAGGTGCACTTCTTACACCTATTCTCAGTATTTATCCCACACTCGGTGAAACCTTCCAGCTCAAGTGCTTTGTTATTGCAATTCTCGGCGGTATGGGTAACCTCTGGGGTGCTCTCATCTCAGGCCTTATTGTCGGTGTTGTAGAATCTCTTACCGGTTATATAGCCGGCGGTAGCTGGAGTGACCTTACGGTTTATGCCGCATTCATTCTTATCCTGCTGGTGAAACCCTCAGGACTTTTCGGAAGGAGTAACAGACGTGAACACTAAGAATTTTAATCGCATCACATTGACAGCCCTTCTTTTGGTTGCTGTACTGTTTCCTTTTTTCGCTGACTTCTATATTCTTTGCATAGGCATCTCCGTACTTATTGCGGCTCTCTTAGGTCAAAGCTGGAACATTATGAGCGGATACGCAGGCCAGTTTTCCTTCGGTCATGCTGTTTTCTTCGGTATCGGTGCATATACATCAACAACTCTTTACACGATGTTTGGTGTAAGCCCCTGGTTTGGTATGATTATCGGTGCTCTTGTTGCAGCGCTTGTCGGCGCAGCAATCGGCTTCTTATCATTCAGATATAAGCTTCGTGATGACTATTTCGCACTTGCTACTCTCGCATTTGCTGAGATTTTCCGTATCCTTGTAAACAACACAAGCAAGCTCGGCGGTGCTACAGGTATTCTTATTCCTTATCTTGTAAAACCCTCGGAATATCAGTTTGCAAGTGATAAAACATATTATTGGGTTATCCTCGCTCTTGTAGCTTTTGCAACACTGTTTATCTCGGTTATGTCAAAGAGTAAGACAGGTCTTAACCTTATTGCTATCAAGGCAAATCAGGAGGCTGCAGCAGCTCTCGGTGTAAATGTCCTCAAATATAAGCTTATTGCTATTTCATCATCAGCTTTCTTTGCTGCACTTGCAGGCACGTTCTATGCACAGTATTACGGCTTCATTGATCCGTCAATTGTATTTGCAAGCTCAATCTCTGTTGAAGCTATTGTTCCTTGTATCATTGGTGGTAGCGGTACTCTTTACGGACCTCTTTTAGGTGCACTGCTGATTATCCCTCTTCAGGAAATCTGCAACAGCCTTTTCACCCTTGTAAGTGGTATCAATATGATCGTTTACGGTATTCTTATCGTGCTGTTCATTATGTTCTGTCCCGACGGCATCTACGGCAGAATGACAAAATATATAGGAAAGAGAAAGGGGAATTGATATGCCGTTACTTTCAGTTCAGAATGTATGCAAATACTTCCACGGCAACAAGGCAGTGGATGACGTTTCCCTTGAAATAAACAAAGGTGAGATTGTCGGTCTTATCGGTGCTAACGGTGCAGGCAAAACAACCCTTTTCAACTGTCTTACAGGCTACTATAAAGCAACCTCAGGCAAAATTATCTATAAAGACAAAAGAATAGAAAGTCTCAAGCCCCATGTTATATGTCATATGGGTATCGGAAGAACCTTCCAGATTGCAAAGCCCTTCGGTAGTTTAAGTGTACTCGAAAATGTGGCAGTCGGTGCATATAACAAGTGCAAGACAAAAGCCGAAGCTTATGACAAGGCAAGACAGTGCATTATTTTTACCGGTCTTGCAGGTAAAGAGGATACCGATGCAGGTACTCTCAACACCGGTGAGCAGAGACGTCTCGAGCTTGCAAGAGCCCTTGCGACCGATCCGGAGCTTCTTTTGCTCGACGAAGTTATGGCAGGTCTTACACCTACGGAAAGTCAGGAAATGGTTGAGCTGATCAGAAACGTCAAAGAACAGGGTGTGACTATTCTTATGATTGAGCATATTATGCCTGTAATTATGGCTCTTTCCGACACTGTTTATGTTCTCGAATCAGGCAGACTTATCTGTAAGGGTACCCCGGAAGAGGTGTCGCAGAACACTCGGGTTATCGAGTCTTATCTCGGTAAAAGTCAGGAGGTATAAGGATGCTTGAAATAAAGAATTTATATGTCAATATTGGTAATCTCAGTATTATTCAGGATGTGTCTCTTACTGTGGGCGACGGTGAAATAGTTGCTCTTATCGGTGCAAACGGTATGGGTAAAACAACTCTCGTCAGAGCAATCTCAAAGCTTAATTCAATAAAAAGCGGTAAGATATTTCTTGACGGTGAGGATATAACAGATCTTTCAGCTGATAAAACAGTTGAAAAAGGTATCATTCAGGTGCCTGAAGGAAGAAAGCTTTTCCCTCAGATGAGCGTTATTGAAAACATCGAAATGGGTGCTTATGCAAAAAGAGCAAGAGCAAAGGAAAAGGAAAATTTAGAATATGTTTTTACAGTTTTTCCCGAACTTAAAGCTATGCTCAAGCAGGCCTGCGGTAACCTCAGCGGCGGTCAGCAGCAGATGGTCGCTATTGCAAGAAGCATTATGGCAAGCCCCTCTCTGCTTATTCTTGACGAGCCCTCAATCGGTCTTTCGCCTATTGCAACTCAGAAGATGTTTGAAGCAATCGGGCTTATAAATAAGAGCGGTATAGGTATCCTTATCACTGAGCAGAACGTTCAGCAGGTGCTTAAGATGGCAGACACAGCTTATGCTATGCAGCAGGGCAGAATAGCCCTCAGCGGTAAGGCAAGTGAGATTGCGGCTAACGACGAGCTTAAGAAGATTTACATTGGTATGTAATTCAATTATAAATTATGAATTAGGAATTAACGGGGAGTGGAATTGAAAATCTGGCTGTTCCCCACAGAATAACAAAAGGAGATAAAAGTTATGAAACATGCATGGGAAGATTGTTTAACAGACGTTGACAGAATAGTAATTGAAAAAGGCCATTATGGTCAGCCCAGAGGCTTCGGCAAAAAGCCCTTACTTCTTATTATTGACCTTCAGCCCAACTATATCGGTGCTGATAAGCCCATCGAAGACCAGCTTGATGAATGGCCTTCAGGTGGCGGTGAAGCTTGCTGGACAGGCGTAAGAAGAATTCTTTCACTTCGTGATGTAGCAAGAGAGTGCGGTGTTCCCATTTTCTATACCCGTAACGTACAGAATGCGACAAACGCTTTCGACAGCTTTGCAACAAAGACAAAGCGCGATCAGACCAAATATATTGATGGTGCTCCCGAGGCAGATCTTCTTGAATGTGTAAAGCCTCTTCCTACAGAGATGATTATCCCCAAGAGCTATGCAAGTGCATTCTACGGTACACCTCTTCAGAGCTATCTCGTAAAGCTCGGCATTGACACTGTAATCATCGTAGGCGGTTCAACAAGCGGCTGCTGCAGAGCTACTGCAGTTGATGCTGTTACAAGAAACTACAACCTCGGCTACGTTGAAGACTGTCTCTTTGACCGTATCACAATTTCACATAAGGCTGCACTTCTCGATGTATGGATGAAATACGGTGACGTAGTAAACAGCGACTATGTAAAGGAATATTTCTACAGCCTTAAAGAAGAGAAATAAATTTAATATAAGACTTTACTGTGCTCTGCATTTGTGCTATTATGGTGATAATAGAAGTGCAGAGCACTTCTTATATCTGAAACCGAAGGAGAATTTACAATGGGAAAAATGAAGAAAACTATCAGTTTTATCCTTATAGTATTTATGCTGTTATCTGTTGTACCTGTGCAGATTTTTGCTGCCGGCCCCACATTAGAAAAGGTTGAGTTTATTGATAATACGCCTATATCTAATCAGTACATTCAGAACTGCTATGCTTTAAATCCGGATACTAATGTTCAGCAGATACTTTATTCGGTGAGCAGTGATTATGAATATTATTACAAACTCTATTTTTCAAACGGGAAAACACTGGATACCCAAAATGGTAACTATCCTGATGAATATTGGCTTTGCGGTATTAATCACTATTTTGTAACAACATATGTAGATGCAGCGGCTTGTCAGAAAGCAATTGATGAAGGTAAGTCAACTGTCAAGGTGAAAGTTTGCGTAGAGCTTGATAAACTTGTAGGCAAAGATGAAACTCTCAGCTTTGAAGTTGAAAAAGAAATAGTACCGGGATATGTAAAATCCATTAAGCTTATTGGAGATATACCCAAAGGTCTCGGGTATGGTGAATATATTGCTGAAAAGTTTAATGGCAGAGAAGTTGAAATAGAATACTACGACGGAAGAAAAGAGATTGCTGAAATAGTCTGCAAAGAAAAAGATACTCCTTTCTGTTATATTAATGATGAACTTGCATCACTGCTTTATGTTGAATACTCTGATTATGATGAAGAATCAGGAGAAAGTTTTTACTATAAAAGTTTGCGGATAGACTACCTTGATATTGAAACAGATATGGCAAAAGTAGAAACGAAATGTCCTTTTGAAGAAATTAAACTTCTCGATTATAAATTTGATGGTAAAGGGAATTTAACCGAGGTTACATACCGACTCACCTGTAAGGACGGCAGAGTTATCGAAAAGACCTGTAGTGTAAACGGAACTAAGGGCGAGTATGGTCAAGTGGTAATTGATACAGTTGACGAATATGATGTTGTTGTATATCTGTATATGACCAGCACATACTATGATGTGGTAATAGAAATTGAAGATTTCCGGGGAGTATTTGATTATGTTGATGGCTCTGATGCAACAGATGCTTGTGACTGTATCTGCCACAAAAACGGAATAATGTATATTTTTGGATTTATAATGGTTTCTATCTGGAAATTATTTAGAATTAATCAGTATTGTAAATGTAATGCTTCTCATTGGGAATAAATCTTCAGAAAAGGATAATTAGCTATGAAAAAACTCATTACAAACGGCACAGTCGTTTTTGAACACGAAGAAAAAAAGGTTGACCTGCTTATAGACGGCGAAAAAATTTCGGCTATTCTCGCTACAGGCACTTACGAGGGTGAGGCTGAGATTATCGATGCTGAGGGCTTATATGTTATGCCTGGTACTATCGACCCTCATATGCATATGGGTCTTTACAAGCCTCTTGGCGATGCATTCAGATACGACACACCCCGTCAGGCTATAGGTGGTCTTACAACTCTTATCAACTATCACAGAGGTAAGGGTAACTATTTTGAAACTGTAAAAGAAGCTGTTGAAGAGGCTGAGAGTAACTCTCTTGTTGACTTTGCTATTTCCTTAGGTCTTTGCGCAAAGGTGCATCTTCAGCAGATTGAGGGTTATATCGAAGAACTCGGTATCACATCCTTCAAGTTCTTCTTTGACAAGCAGGATATCGCACACCTTTTCTATGATATTCCTAAGGAGGAAGCACTCACACTCGATAAGGCTGACTTATACTTTATCTTAAAGCAGCTTCGTGAGATTTCACCTAAGCTTCTTCTTTGTGTGCACTGCGAAGACCCTGACGTTTTCCGTGCACTCGAAAGAGACCTCAAGGAGCAGGATATCGACAGATATTCCCTTGCAAACTTCGGCAAAACAAGACCCACATTTGTTGAAACAGCCTGTGTTGCAGATTCAATGTGGATTAACAAGGTTGTTGACGGTAATATGTATGTAGTACACACAGCCGCAGGCAGTACTGTTAAAATGTATGAAACACTCAAAGAGGCTTTCGGCGGTAATGTTACACTCGAAACCTGTCCGCAGTATCTGACACTTACAGATGAAGCACCTGCAGGACTTCTTGCTAAGGTTAATCCTCCTCTTCACGCTCAGGAGGATATCGAAGCTCTCTGGGAGGGTATCAGAAACGGCAGTGTCAAGACTATGGGCACAGACAATGTGCCCGTTGACAAGGCTAAGAAATATGAGCGTGGCGATGATATCTGGGGTGTATATGTAGGCTTCGGCGGCCCCGGTATGATTCTTCCAGTACTTCTCAGCGAGGGTTACCATAAGAGAAATATCCCTCTTCATACACTTTCTCAGGTGAACAGCATCAACACAGCAAGAGTGTTCGGTCTTGAGGATAAAGGTGAAATCGCTATCGGTAAGGATGCCGACCTTGCAATTGTTGACCTCAACCTTGAAAAGACAATCACTCCCGAGCTCTTCGGCTATAGTGACTTCTCAATTTATGAGGGAATGACCTTCAAGGGTTGGCCTAAGTACACCATCAGCCGTGGCGAAATTATTCAGAAAGACGGCGTTATCACTGCTGAATGTGGCAGAGGTAAGTATATAAGAAGAAGCATATAATTTTATAAAAACAATAAAGCAACTGTCTTCGGATAGTTGCTTTAATTTTTTTGTTGTGATATAATCAATCAGTTAATTGTTTATTTTAAAGTTTATCAAAGGAAGTCGTAATATGATTCATTGTAGCGAAATACTTTCCGAATTTGCTTATAATCTTAAATTTTCCGACCTTAGCAAAGAAGTCGTTGATACCACAAAGAGATATATTGCCGACTACTATGCCGCATCCTTTGCAGGCATAAAGGTTAACGGCACCTTCAACGATGCGGTTATTGATGTCATTGCCGAAATGGGTGGTAAAGAGGAATGTGACTATATATATTCTGAAAATCGTCTGCCTTGTGCTAATGCAGCATTTTTAAGCGCTTGTATGGCTCACGGCGCCGATATGGACGACGGCAATAGGAAAGCTATGGGTCACGTGGGTGCTCATGTTATTTCAACAGCCCTTACACTTTGTCAGACTCTCGATGTCAGCGGTGAAGATGTTATCACTGCCATAAATATTGGCTACGAGGTATATAACAGAGTTGCCGCGGCGGTACAGCCGGGTCTTGTGCACAGAGGTTTTCATTCTACGGGTACTGCGGGTGCTATTGCCTGCGGTGCAGTGGCAGCAAAGCTTATGGGTATGGATAAAGAGGGTATTTACAATACAATGGCTCTTTCAGCTATTCAGGCAAGCGGTCTTATCATCATTGCCGAAAGCGGTCAGAGCTGTAAGCCTATCAACCCTGCAAACGCCGCTAAGACGGGTATCCTGTCGGCTAAGATAATCAGCAGGGGAGTGAAAAGCTCCGAGTATTTTCTCGAGAGCAAAAAAGGCTACTTCCACGCTATGAGCGACGAGGTTGACACTAAAATGATAACCGACGGTTTAGGTGAGACTTTCACTATCTGTGAAAGCTATATGAAGCCTTATCCCTCCTGCAGGCACACCCACTGCGGTATTGAGTGCGTCCTTGATATAAGAAAACGTCTGCCTGATGGTGCGAAAATTAAAGATGTGAAGGTTTACATCTATAAAAATGCAATTGATATTGCAGGTCAGATAAAAGTACCCAAGGTTTCAGATGATGCTAAATTCTCAGTGCACTACTCACTCGCTGTTGCACTTTTAAAGGGGCACTTCAATTTAGGAGACCTTGATATATCTCATATGAGCGACGAGCTTCTGAGAATTATTGACAATATCGAGCTTATAGTTGACCCGACAATGGAAGACAGAGATAAGGGTATTAGAGGCTCAAGAGTTGTAGTTACAACAGACGACGGCGCTGAATACGAAAAAACAGTGCTTATTCCTCTCGGAGATGCGGCTAATCCTCTCGGCTGGGATGATCTTAAAGAAAAGCTTTCAGCCTGCAGTGATGGTTTGCTTTCAAAAGAAAATCAGGAAAAACTTCTCTCAAATATCCATAAATTAGATAAATTTCATAAAATTGACACAATAAACCTTTATAATATTTAGTTGTAAAAATCACAGGAGGTCAAAAACAATGGACTCAATAGTTTCTGCAGTTGCAAAATTTGCCGAAGAAAGACCAAACAGAATGGCAGTTATCGCCAATGATAATCAGATTACCTATGGTGAACTTTGGAAGGAAATTCAGGGTTTCGCAAAATATATAAATTCTTTCGGCTTCGAAAAGGGCTCAAGAATCATCGTCAAGTCAGATTCAGACATCTGGTTTGCAGTTTCCTGTTTTGCTATTCAGCTTACAGGTAACGTACACGTGCCCCTTGAAAAGACAATCGGTGTTAAGGGTATCGAGGATGTTGCTTCACAGCTCGGTGCTGCAATGGTAATTTCAAATACCGATGCTCAGGGTGACTTTGTAAGTGTTGACTCAGACAAGGTAAGAGAAATAGGCGAGGACAACTACGAAGACGGACTTGCTTTCGATTTCCCCACAAAAGAAATGACATGTGATATTCTCTTCACAACAGGTACAACAGGCAAATCAAAGGGCGTTGTTATCTCTCACAGAGCTGTTGTTGCCGTATCTGAAAATGTTCAGTACGGTGCCGAAATCATTGATGATAACGTTTATCTCGTGCCTGCTCCTATCAACCACGCTTCAGCTATCAGAAAGCTCTATGTAAGTATGCTTACAGGTACAACTGTTGTGCTTCTTGACGGCTTTAAGGATATCAGAAAATTCTACAGCTACATCGAAAAGTATAATGTAACATCAATTCTTATGCCTCCTGCTGCAGTAAGAATGCTTCTGCTTCTTTCTAAGAAGGAACTGGCAAAATATTCAGGTCAGCTTCATCATATCCATACGGGTTCGGCAGCGTTCCCCGAGGCAGACAAGGAGCTTCTCTGCTCAATCCTTCCCGAAACAAGACTTTACTTCGCATACGGATCATCTGAGGCAGGCTGTGTAAGTATGTTTGACTATTCACAGCATAAGGGCCTTATCAGCTGTGTAGGCAAGCCCAACAAAAATGCGCACATCTTTATCGTTGACGACGACAGAAATGAAATTGAATCCTCATCGACAAATCAGGGTCTTATCGCTATTAGCGGCGGTATGACTATGACAGAATACTTCGAAGAGCCCGAGCTTACAAAGGAAGTCCTCGTTGACGGTGTGGTTTACACTAACGATATGGGATATATTGACGAAAACGGCTTTATTTATATGGTTGGCAGACGCGGTGATGTTATCAGCATCGGCGGACTTAAGATTGCCCCCACAGAGGTTGAGAATGTTGTTCTTCGCTTCCCGGGGATCGCAGAATGTGCCTGCTTTGCTGTTGAGGACAGAATGGGTGGATGTGTACCCAAGCTCAACATTGTTGAAGAAAAGGGCGCAGATGTTGATATCAACGAGCTCAAAAAGCATATGGCAAGCTATCTCGAAGCCTTCAAGGTGCCTAAGCTCGTTGCCAAGGTAGAAGAAATACCCAAGACCTCAAACGGTAAAATTGACCGCAAGGTGCTTAAATAATTTTATATTTTTTAATCAACGGAAGTCTCTGCTGTAATAATATAGCTATTGACTTTGCAAAAAAAATGTTATAAACTGTAATAAGGTATGAGAATACCTAATGTGAAAATATAAGAACTTTAAAACAAGAGGTGCGAAAATGGAAAAGTTACTTGATATTCTCAGTCAGATCAGAAGTGACATCGATTACGAAAGTGAAAAGGCTTTAGTTGATGACGGTATTCTTGATTCATTTGATATCGTTTCAATCGTAAGCGAGCTCAGCATGGAATATGATATCGACATTGCTATTGACGATATGACTGCTGAAAACTTCAACAGTGCTGAAGCTATGCTCGAAATGATCACAAGAATTCAGGACGAAGACTGATATAAAACAAAATAACTATTATATAAGCAGCCCTGTATATGGACTGCTTACATACTGTAAGGAGGTTTAAAATGGCATATACGTCCTTTAGCTTTTTAGGTTTTCTGGTTCTTGTAGCGGCAATATACTACATTGTGCCCAAGAAGTTTCAGTGGGCTGTACTTCTCACCGCAAGCTATGCCTTCTATCTTTTCAGCGGTATAGAGCATGTTGCCTTCATTATTGCCACAACCCTTATAACCTATTTTGCGGGCAGGCTTATGCAAAACATAAGAGATGATTATAAATCTCAGCTTGCACACTTGCCTAAAGATACGCCTAAAGAAACAAAGCAGGAACTCAAAAAGAAAGTCAACAATAAAATCCGTCGCATACAGTTCGGCTCGGTAATTATTGACTTGCTTATTCTTGTGGTGGTGAAGTATCTCAACTTTGCACTTCAGAATGTAAATACAATCTTCAATCTTTTTCACTATGATGCGAAGATTCCTCTTATTAACATAATCGTACCCCTTGGTATATCTTTTTATACCTTTATGTCAATGGGATACCTTATCGATATCGGCAGAGGCAGATACGAGGCTGAAAAGCACCTGGGCAAGTTTGCTCTTTTTGTATCCTTCTTCCCCTCAATTGTTCAGGGCCCTATAAACAGATATGACGATGTGGGTAAACAGCTGGGTCAGGAACACGACTTTGACTATAATAACTTCAAGTTTGGTGCTCAGCTTATGCTCTGGGGCTTCTTTAAGAAGATGGTTATTGCTGACAGAGCTTTTGCAGCAGTATCGACAATCTTCTCTGCCAAGGATTATATGGACTATAACGGTTCAATATATTTCTTCGGTATGCTTATGTATGCCCTTCAGATTTACTGCGACTTCTCAGGCGGTATCGACATCGCAAGAGGTGCCGCACAAATGCTCGGTATCAATATGCCAAACAACTTTGAAAGACCCTATTTCTCAATGAGTGTTGCTGAGTATTGGAGAAGATGGCATATTACTCTTGGCGCTTGGATGAGAGAGTATGTTTTCTTCCCGGTTATGCTCTCAAAGCCAGTGACAAAAATCAGCAAGTTTTTCCGTAAGAGAGGACAGAAGCAGATTGCGAAGCTCGTACCCTCGGTTATTACACCGTTTATTGTTTTCTTCCTCATCGGTATATGGCACGGTGCGTCATGGAAATATATAGCTTTTGGTCTCTATAACGCTACTATAGTTGCTTCAAGCGTAGCACTTGCACCGGTATTCAAAAAGCTGATTGAAAAGCTTAAAA
Organism: Acutalibacteraceae bacterium; assembly: GCA_045631165.1. GTDB lineage: Bacteria > Bacillota > Clostridia > Oscillospirales > Acutalibacteraceae > UBA6857. The sequence goes on along the minus strand of JAZQUF010000091.1, from coordinate 8,668 downwards.
TTGATACGGACACCTTCAGCTGGAAGCTTTTCTGCATTGTGAGAACCTTCCTTGTGCTCGGTGTGTCAAAGATACTTGTAAAAGCGCCGGATCTTACTGCAGCACTGCATATGATAAAGAGCATCTTCACTCAGGTTGATCTTGACTTTGTCTTCGGTTTCGACGGCAGAATATTTGAACTTGGTATTGATCAGAAGAATATGTTTGTGCTCTTTGTATCAGTACTTGTACTCCTTTTAGTCAGTGTTCTGCAGGAAAACGGAATGAAGATACGCGAGACTATTGCAAAGCAGAATATAGTTTTCCGCTGGGGTATATACCTCATAGCTCTTATTGTTGTGCTTGTTTTCGGTATTTACGGACCTATGTACAATGCGGCAGACTTTATTTATCAGGCTTATTAAGAAGGAGGAGATAGCATGACAAAAAATCAGATTATACGCACAGTAGCTTTTTTGCTTGTTGTTTCGGTACTTCTCTTAACCTTATGCGATTTATTTGAGTATGAAAACTCACATATTTCAGAGAGAATAGAAACCTATCAGGATTTACCCAAAAATACTGTTGATGCAGTTATGCTTGGCACCAGCGGTATGGACAGATATTGGATAACTCCCAAAGGCTACGAGGACTTCGGTCTCACTGTCTATCCTCTTTCCACGGATGCTTCACCTGCATGGATGATAAAGATAATGCTTAAGGAAGCAGTTAAAAGACAGGATCCCAAGCTGGTTATTATCGATATGAGAGCTTTTACCAACAGCTATAATGAGGGCTCAAAGAAGTTTGATGCAGCCTCAAGAAGAGTTATTGACGGCCTGAGCTTTTTCTCGTGGACAAGATTTGAGGCTATAAATACAACTCTCAAGCTTAGAATGAAGACAGGCGATGAAGAAGCAGAACGCTACGATCCGTCATATTTCTTCAGTTTTATCAAATATCACAGCAAGTGGGAATTTGATAACTTTTCCTTTGACGAGCTTGAAAATCCCAAGTCTGAGTCTTTAGGCTTCTATATGCATTCAAATAACAGCATCAAGCGTCAGGGCGAATATTTCGAGTCGGCTGTAACAAATGAAAGAAGCGAGCTCGATCCTATTGTTGAAGAGGTGTTCTACGATCTTCTTGACTATCTAAAAAAGCAAGACTATCAGGTGCTGTTCCTCGATACACCTCACTGTCACAGCAAAAGCGAAGCAAAGAGAATGAATACAATATGTGATATACTCACAGAAAACGGCTTCTCGTATCTTGTCTGTGACCTTGACAGCAAATACAACAGACAAGAGGACTTCTATAACGACGGTCACGTAAACTACTACGGTGCAGAGATATTCACCGAGTGGTTTGGCGAGTATCTGAAAAACAGCTACGACTTCCCTGATCGCAGACTTGACAAAAAGTGTCAGGAGGACTGGATCGGCGTTTATGATTACGTCAAAGAGGGCATACAGGTTTTCGAAGACGCAAAAGCAAAGCAGGAAGCTGCATAATATTAAACGAAGCAACAAAAATGTTGCTTCGTTTCTTTTTTTGTACGCGGGAAAATGTGTGTCAGAGTATAACTGATATTACCGCCTGAAAAGGCATGTTGTATGGTCGGAAATAAGAATTATTTATTTGAAAATCGGAAACAAATATATTGACCTTTTTTTCTTAAAATGGTATTATTATAATGTATAGATATTTTATTGTGAGACTGAATTTTTCTGTTATCGGCATAGAAATACAGGGCGGTCAGCTGTATCCGAGGACGAAATCAGATCACATGAAAAATGAAACAAATACATCTTTAAGGAGATGAGAATTTATGAAAAACAAAACATTCAAAAAGTCAATCTCTCTCATCATGACAGTGCTTATGGTATTGTCTTGTTGGGTGTTCTTCCCGGGTATGATACCTGAGGCAGAGGCCTTGGCAACAGATACTACATATTCAAGAGCTGATAAGTATGGTACTCCCGCTTATACCACTGCTAATACATACTATGTTTATTTTGCAAACGGCAACAATAAGCTTTGGGTTTATTTCCCAACAGCGATGCATCTTGATATAAGCGAAACTCTTCAGAGCGCAGGTTACAAGATTAATGTCAAATATGAGATGGGTAGTAACCCTGACTATAAAGTTCTGCTTGGTGGTCCTATCTGGGGTGACTATTTAGACGCTTCTGGAAAGCCTGATGCTTATTACACAATGACCAATATATTCAGTGATTATACTGTTGATGCGAGTATTCCTAACGGTGGTAGTTCAAGCAATGTGTCTATCGATAAAAGAAATTCTGGTGATGGTTTTACTATAAATAGTCAAAGACACGAAACATATGTTAAGCTTGCGGCTACATCGTCAGGACCTCCAAACACAGCTAATATTTATCTGATGGGTACACCTAAATCCAACTATAAAGGAACTACATCTACTTTTAATACTGCCGGTACTTCAGTTGGTTCATATGGTATGGGTCAGAATGGTAGCAACAAGCAGGATAATGGTATTACCGGCATGGTCGATGGTAAATGGGGACAGAATGATGGTAACTATAAGTTAAATGGCTGGGCAGAAATGTACTGGACTGTTACCATTTATGACAAGTCAGCACTTAACTCGACAATTAACGAAGCAAATAATATCATAAATAATTTCTCTTACAGATATACAACAGCTTCACTCAATACTCTTAAGAATGCTGTTAACAACAACAAGGGTGTTCTTACAACTCGTGCAACGACACAGAGTAGTATCAATACTGCTGAATCAAACATCAGAACTGCTATTAACGGTCTTAAGAGAGTGCATGAACTCACTTATGAAAATCTTTTCATGATTTCTGATTGGGCTTGGTCTGATTCAGTTGCTTCCAGTAACTCATCACTCGGCGCTGTAAAACCTGACCTCAGTAAGGGTACGATTACCGTTAACACAACAGGTACTGAAGTATATTCAAACTACGGTTCAGCCGCTAACCATTATTCTATTCCTGTCAAAGGTAACACAGAGTATAGATTTGAAGCAAATATGAAGCTCGATGCCGGAACAGAGGGCCAGATGTTTGTGTTCTTCTATGATGCAAACGGAAACGGTATAAGTGGTGCCGGTTATAATGGAGGTACTACTACTTCTCCTCACATCGGTATTTATCCCACTTCAAATGGTGAGCAGGGGATAACTTTTACAACTCCTGCTAATTGTACAAAGGTGGCATTCCGTTTTGGTGCAACAGAAAAAGACACAACAGCAACTTATTCAGATATCCGTTTCTATGAAACATCAAGACAGGATATAGTTAATGCTGCTAAAGCACAGGGTATTAACAGAGTAGTATATAATTATGACGATCCTATCGCAACAAGCACCGTTCCCTCGATTACAAGACCTGGATATACCTTTAACGGTTGGCTTGTAAAAGATGTTGATAACGATGGTGATGGAGCATGGGATCCCATCACAATGTATGTTGATGGTGCATACAAAATGAAGGCAAACTTTGCTATATATTCTGATTGGATTCCCGTTGACGTTAACTACGAAAACCTTTTCTCACTTGCTGATTGGTTTAATGCTGCTAATGGTGCTAATACAAATCGTGGCGGCGTAATTACAGCAGATCTTGATGCAGGTACTCTTTCAATGGAATGTCCGTCAGGAGCTAGTAGTGCGGATAACAACTATGTTCCCTGGAATTACGACATAACAGTTGAAAAGAACACTGATTATGTGTTCGAATATGATGCAGATATTGAGGCTGGCGGTATGCAGGTTCATCTCTTCCTTAATCAGGGTAAGGATGTTACAGATTCTTGGGGCACATTCCCGAACAATGCTTATATTTATGCTCCGACAACACATGGCAAGATTGAATTTAATACCGGAGATTATGATAATATCAATATTCGTTTCGGTACAGTGCAGAATGTTGGCATTACAAACACATTCTCAAACATCAGACTTTACAAGAAATCAAGACACACCGATCTTGATTTCAGTGCTTGGCTGACTGAGTACAGAATCAACACTCCTTCAAAGGGCTCAGATCTTTTCACTCCCTCAAGAACAGGCTACACCTTTAACGGCTGGTTCTATGACGAGGCGTGTACAAGCGCTGTCGGCGCAAACGATGTATTTACAAGTAGCACAACTGTTTATTCACAGTGGACAATTAACAAGTATACAATCACATTTAAAGACGCAGCAGGTAAAGTGGTTTCAACTCAGACTGTTGAATACGGCAAAACACCTACTGCACCTGCAAATACAGCAGCAAACTTTGACTCAACAAACCACTATTCATATAGCTGGCCTACAATCAGTGCTGCAACAGAAATTAAAACTTATCAAGAAATCAAGACACCGACTGCACATACAAAATCATCACAAGTTACTACTGCGGCAACTTGTGATAAAGACGGTGTAAGAACATACACTTGTTCAGGTTGTTCTTACAGTTATACTGAAACTATCAGTGCTACAGGTCATACAGAAGTAACTGTAGCAGGAAAGGCTGCAACCTGTACATCTACAGGTCTTACAGAAGGTAAGAAATGTTCAGTCTGTGGTGCTGTAACAGTTGCTCAGCAGACAATTGAAGCTCTTGGTCATCTAGATACAAACAATGACCATGTTTGTGACAGAGGATGCGGTGTTGCTCAGGGAACTTGCTCCGATTCAGGAACAGACAGCGACCATGTTTGTGACTACGGTTGCGGCAAGGTGATTGAAGCTTGCTCTGATAAGACAGGTGACGGTAACCACAAGTGTGATGTCTGCGGTAAAGATAATGTCACTGAGCATACAAAGGGTAGCGAAACAAGGGAAAATATCACAGAGGCAACTTGTGGTAATGCAGGTAAGTATGATTCAGTTTACTATTGTACTGAATGTAATACTGAAATGGAACGCACTAACGATGTGACAATCGCACAGAAGCCTCACAATTGGCAGGAGGCAACTTATTCATGGACTGCTAACGGTAAATCCTGTACAGCAACACGTGTTTGTGCAAACAATGCTGAACATATAGAAACCGAAACAGTAAATACAACAAGTGCACAGAAAGTTGCTCCTACTTGTGAAGATAAGGGTTCAACTCTCTATACAGCAAAATTCACAGCTACCTGGACAACAGAGCAGACTAATGAAATTTATGATATTCCTGCAAAAGGTCATACACCTGCAGAAGCAGTTGTTGAAAACAATGTTCCTGCAACCTGTACAACAGACGGCTCCTATGACACAGTAATTTACTGTTCAGTTGAAAGCTGTAAAAACCAGCTCAGCAGAGTAACAACAAAAGTTTCTGCTACAGGTCATACATCCGGTACAGTTGTTGTTGAAAAGAATGTTGAGGCAACTTGCACAGCAGACGGTTCATACGACAATGCAACATATTGTACTGTATGTAACGCTGAAACAAGCAGAGAAACAATAATCGTTCCTCAAAAGGGTCATACTCCCGGTGCAGAAGCAACCTGTACAACAGCCCAGATCTGTACTGTATGTAATGCTGTACTTGTAGAAGCGCTCAAGCATAATTATAAGTCGGTAGTGACAGATCCTACCTGTACTACAGGCGGTTATACAACTCATACTTGTACAAGATGTGACAGCACATATACATCTGATGAAGTTGACGCACTCGGTCACAAGTGGACAGAAGCAACCTGTACAACACCCAAGACCTGCTCAGTCTGTGGTGAAATTGAAGGTGAAGTGCTCGGCCACGATTACAAAGCAGTAGTAACAGCTCCCACATGTACAGAAAAAGGCTTCACAACTCATACTTGTACAAGATGTGATGCTAGCTATGTAGACACATATACAGATGAACTTGAACACGCCTGGTCAGATATCTACACAATGGAATCAGACGGTAAAGATGGTAAACACTATCAGACATGTACAAGAGAAAACTGTTCTGCTAAGAATATAGCAGTAGCTCATACTTGGAATAATGGTGTTGAAAATCCTGAGGCTGATTGCGAAAATGCAGGTACAATGAATTACACCTGTACAGCAGATGGTTGCGGTGCTACATATACAGAATCTGTAAATCCCGACGGACACAGCTTCGGTGAATGGGTAGACGAAATACCGGCTATCTGTAACAAGGCAGGTACAAAGGGTCACTATGAATGTACGGTATGTCATAAGTATTTTGCAGAAGATAAGACTACTGTTATTGATGACCTTACAATTGAAATTGCTCCTAATAATCATAATTGGATTAAAGGTGAAACAGTAGATCCTACATGTACAACTCAGGGTTATACAAACTATAAGTGCTCATACTGTGACAGTGAGGTAGGCAAAGATTTTGTTGCAGCAAAAGGACATACATCTGCAGCTGCAGTTATCGAGAACGAAGTAGCAGGTACATGTATCAGTAAAAAGACATGGAACGAGGTAGTATACTGCTCAGTTTGTGGCGATAAACTCAGCACAGAATCAAAGACAGGCACTATCGATGAAAACAAACACGAAACCACAACAGAACATGAAGCAGTAAAAGAAACCTGTCTCACAGTTGGTTATACAGCAGGTGTATTTTGTGAAGATTGTGACAAGTGGATTTCCGGACACGAAGAAATTCCCGCAATTGCTCATAAGGATAAGATACATCATGAAAAGATAGATGCAACTTGTGTGGCAACCGGTACAATTGAATACTGGTCATGTCCTGGTTGTAGTAAGAACTTCAGCGATGAGGCTTGCACAGCAGAGGTAACAAAGCTTACAATTGAAATCAATCCCGATAACCACAATCTCAAGACAACAGCAAAGAAAGATCCTACTTGTACAGAAATTGGTTGGGATGAATATGTAACTTGTCAGAGAGAAGGTTGTAATTACACAACTTATAAGGAAAAAGGAAAGCTTGGCCACGCTTACGGCGATTGGACATTCGTTGCTGACGGAGAGCATGAGAGAGTATGTGCTAACGATGAAAGTCATGTTGAAACAGAAACTTGTGCAGACAGCTCCACAGATGATGACTGTCTCTGCGATAAGTGTAATGAGCTTGTAGCTCATAGCTACGGAGATGCAACCTGTGACGCTCCTGCAACATGTACAGTCTGCGGTGAAAAAACAGGTGACAAGCTTGGCCACGATTATACAGTTTTTGTTGAAACAGTTGATTACACTTGTACAACTGATGGTTATACTGTATATAAGTGTTCACGTTGTGATTCAACAGAAAACCGCGATATTACAAATGCGGCTCACAGACCTGAATCAGATTACACAGTAGTAAAAAAAGCAACCTGTGAAGCTGACGGCTATATGGCTATCCTTTGCTCAGAGTGCGACGAAGAGCTTGAAACTAAAACAATCAAAAAGAGAGATCATGTTTATAAGGACAACGGTGTAAAGGACGCTGCAACCTGTGAAGCAGAAGGTGTTATGAACACAATCTGCACAAATGCAGAAACAGATACACATATGGCTTGCAAACATGAATCAACAAAAGCAATCCCGATGCTTGCACACTCATACACAGGTGATTATAAGTGGGATTCATCAGCAAAGACACACACTCAGCAGTGTGTAAACGGCTGTAAAAAATACGGAAATGAAACAGCTTGTACATTTGATAAGGCTGTAACAGATCCTACATGTTATACAGGTGGTTATACAACATATACCTGTAGTGTATGTAAGAATAGCTATCAGGCGGATTACACAAAGCGTGAGCACGTATATGTTTACGCTGCAGGTAACGGCACAGAGCATGTTGTAACTTGTAACTATAACAACTGCGAATACAGAGAAACAGAAAACTGTTCAGGCGGTACAGCATATTGTAATGCACTTTCAGTCTGTGAAAACTGTAATACAGCATGGGGTTCACTCGATAAAGCTAACCACGCATCAACTGATACTTACATAAAAGATGATAAAGCGGGTAACTGTGGTGTTGAAGGTTACACAGGTGACACATATCATAAGTGTTGTGATGAACTTAAACAAAAGGGTTCAGTAATCCCGGCTACCGGAAATCATAGCTACAGTTCCTTCACACACGATGAGGGTAAATCAACTCACTCAAAGGTTTGCTCAGTCTGTGGTGATACAGTAACAGAAGATTGCACAGCAAGTAATTGGATAATTGCTATTAATGCAACCTGTATGGAAAAGGGTTCACAGTATAAGAAATGTACAGTCTGCGGTTATGAGATGGAACGTGAAGAGATTCCGACAATCGCTCATAACTACGGTGGCGATGCTGTGAATAAAGAAGATGGTAAGCATCATTACCAGTGTCAGAATATACTCAACACCGGTAATAAGTGCACAGAGTACGGCAACGAAGAAGCTTGCTCAGGCGGAACTGCAACATGTACAGATAAGGCTGTTTGTTCAGAATGTGGTTCTGAGTACGGTTCAGCTCTTGGCCATAAGGACGAAAACAAAGACCACACATGTGATAACGGTTGTGATGTTTACCAGGGTACTCATGCCGACAGCGACAAGAACCACGTTTGTGACTACGGCTGTTCAGAAACAATCGGTACTTGCGCAGATGGTGACAAGGATCATAAGTGTGACTATGGTTGCGGTCAGTTATACGGTGAACACGTAGATAGCGACAAGAACCACGTTTGTGATTATGGTTGTTCAGTAGCAATCGGCACTTGTGCAGATAGTGACAAGGATCATAAGTGTGAC
>JAZQUF010000090.1:0-10690 GCA_045631165.1 Acutalibacteraceae bacterium | reverse complement strand
GGTTTCGGTGTATGATGAAACAGTTAAATATCTTTTCAGACTGTACGACGGTGAGCTCATAGAATCTGTTGTAATGAAATATAAATATGGCTATACTATTTGTGTTTCAAGCCAGGTCGGATGTAAAATGGGATGTAAATTCTGTGCATCGGGCATTGCCGGTTTTGTAAGAAATCTTTCAGCATCTGAAATACTTTCTCAGGTTTATACTGCTGAGCGTGATTTAGGAATAAGAATTTCTCATATAGTTATGATGGGGGTTGGTGAGCCTCTTGATAACTTTGATAATGTTATTAGATTTCTGAAGCTTATAACTGATGAGAACGGACATAATCTTTCAATGAGAAACATATCATTGTCAACTTGCGGTGTCGTTACGGGCATTTATAAGCTTATGGAAAAGAAACTTCAGTTGACACTTTCAGTATCGCTTCACGCTCCGAATGATGAAATCAGAAGCAGAACTATGCCTGTTAATGACAGATGGAACATTGATGAGCTTCTCGGAGCTTGTCGTGACTACACCAAAGCAACATCAAGAAGAATTTCTTTTGAATATGCCATGATTAGCGGAGTTAACGATTCTGATGAGTGTGCACGTGAGCTTGGTAAGAGACTGAAAGGTATGCTGTGTCACGTAAACCTTATACCGGTTAACAGTGTAAAAGAAAGAGATTATAGAAAAAGCAGTGATAACAGAATTGCCGGTTTTATTAAAACACTTGAAAAATACGGTATAAATGTTACCGTAAGAAGAACACTCGGCAGTGATATAAATGCCTCATGCGGTCAGTTAAGACGAGGTGAAGGACCAAAATAACAAGGAGTGATTGTATGTTAATAAAAGGCAGTACCGATATAGGTAAGGTCCGTTCTGCGAATGAAGATGGTTTTGACTTCGGTAGCTTTGATGACGGAACAGCCTGGGCTGTTGTATGTGATGGTATGGGCGGTGTCAGAGGTGGCAAGATTGCAAGCACTCTTGTAACAGAAATGGTCAGCGATAAAATAAGAAAATGTTACAACAAATTGATGCCGGTTTATTCCTTTGAAAACATATTTTTATCAACAATAACCACCGCAAATGTTATTGTTAACGACAGAAGCTTTACTGATACTGAATTTCAGGGTATGGGTACTACGATAGTTTCAGTTATTGTTAAGGATTCTCAGGCATGTATTGCACACGTCGGTGATAGTCGTGTGTATAAAATCAATAGTGACGGTATTACTCAATTGACAAAGGACCACTCTCTTGCACAGGAAATGCTTGACAGTGGACAGATTACAAAAGAAGAATTTGAAAACTATCCAAAGAAAAATATTATTACCCGTGCTTTGGGTGTTGACGAAAATGTAGATATTGATTTTGATTTTACTTCAATAGGCGACGGTGAGATACTGTTGCTTTGCACTGATGGTCTCAGTGGACTTTTAAGTGATGACGAAATTTTTGAAATTTATAAATCAACTGATTTTGAGCTGCTTTGCGACGAATACATAAAAGCGGCAAATAACAAGGGTGGTTATGACAATATCACCGTAGTTGTTATGAAAGGGTAAGGTGACGGATATATGGAAAATTATGTAGGCAAGCGCCTTGACGGAAGATATGAAATTATGGAGGTCATCGGCGTTGGCGGAATGGCCGTTGTATATAAAGCTTTTGATAATATCGATCACAGAATAGTAGCAGTAAAAATTCTTAAGTCTGAGTATCTTGCGAACGAAGAATTTAAACGTAGATTCAGAAACGAGTCAAAAGCTGTTGCTGTTCTGTCGCATCCCAATATTGTAAAGGTTTTTGATGTCAGCTTCGGTGATGCTATTCAGTATATTGTTATGGAACACATTGAAGGTATCACTCTTAAAAATTACATCACACAGCAGGGCGTTGTTGATCAGAGAGAAGCACTTTATTTTATTACACAGATACTTCGTGCACTCAAGCATGCTCATGACAAGGGCATTGTGCACCGCGATATCAAGCCTCAGAATATTCTTCTTATTTCTGATGGTACGATTAAGGTTACCGATTTCGGTATTGCAAGAATAAGCGAAAACGCTACACGTACTATGACCGATGGTGCTATCGGTTCAGTTCACTATATTAGTCCTGAACAGGCAAAAGGAAGCCACACCGATTCAAGAACAGATCTTTACGCTGCGGGTGTAATTCTATATGAAATGCTTACCGGTAAACTGCCGTTTCAATCGGATAATGCAGTTTCAGTTGCTCTTATGCAGCTTCAGAATAAGCCGGTAAGACCTCGTGAAATCAATAGTAGCATACCTGAAGCTCTTGAAGAAATTATAATGCACGCTATGGAAAAGCTTCCCGGTGACAGATATCAGTCCGCAAACGAAATGTTAGGCGATATAGCAGAATATAAAAACAATCCGTCCGTTATCTTCGGTTACAGTTATAATGACGATATAACGGATGAAAAGCACGTGACCGAAGTTGTTAAGGTGAACGATTCCATATCTGCAGAGCCTGAGGTTATTGAGCCGGTTGATGATAACGAATATGACGATGAGCTTGACTTCAATGATAAGAATAAAACAAGAACAATTGCTATTCTTTCAAGCGTTCTTGCGGCACTTGCAGTGTTTGCTATTGCACTTATAGTTATGTTCAGACCCACATCAGAAAAAATTAATATACCAAATCTTGTCGGTCTTAATTTTTATAGTGATGTAATGACCTCCAGCAAGTATTCTTCTTTTGGCTTCGAACCGATAATTGATTATGACAGTGATGAGGAATCCGGTATTATTATCAGACAGGAGCCTAGTTCAGGTAAGGCAGATGAAGGTACCATTATTACTGTATATATTTCAGGCTCAGATTCAACTGTTGAGATTCCTGATGTGTATGGTTACGAGGCTACTTCAGCATCAAATGTACTCAAGAGTAAAGGCTTTGATGTAAGAATTGAAAAAGAATACAGCGATGAAGACCTCGGTACTGTTATAAGAACTTCTCCTGCAAGAAATAAAAAAGTTGAAAAGGGTACACTGATAACTATTTATGTAGCTACAAACGAAGAAACTGAGCCTGTTGAGGTGCCGAATCTCGTTGGTCTCACTATTGCTCAGGCTAAAGAAAAGCTAGAGGAAATAGGTCTTTACCTGGATTCATCACGTACTGAATACCGTGCAAGTGCTGAACCTGTTGGCAGAATTATCGGACACGAATTTATAGGTGAAGAGGTTAAGCCCGGCACAAGCATAGCAGTTTATGTAAGCACCGGTAAGCTTCCTGAGGAAACAACGGACGAGGAATCTACTGACGTAGAACCTACTGAGGAAACAAGCGAAAAGACAACAGCGACTTCAACAACCAAGGAAACAACAAGTCGCGTGCCGACAGAACCTTCGACAACAGAATCAACTACAGTTGCTACCACAACAGCTACTACAACTGAACCCACCACAACTACAGCAACCACTACAACACAGCCCGATACTGAAGCTGTCGGCCCAACAATTATCGTGCCTTCTGAAGATAATGGATACGAAGATGAATATGACTATTGATGGTGTAATTCTTAAAGGTATCAGTGGCTTCTACTACGTCAAAACCGATGAGGGTGTATTTGAGTGCAAAGCTAAAGGTAAATTCCGTAAGGAAAAAATTACTCCTCTTGCCGGCGATAAGGTGTTGGTTACTGTCAGAAATGACGAAGAAAATACAATAGACGAGATATATGAAAGAAAGAATTTTCTTATTCGTCCACCTGTTGCAAATATCGATAAGCTGTTTATAATTGTTTCTGCCGCTAAGCCTAAACCTAACACTGTAATAATCGATAAAATGACAGTCCTTGCTGAAAAAAACAATATCACTCCTGTAATTATTATTACAAAGACTGATCTGGCAGCTTATGATGAATTGAAGGCTGCATATGAAACGACAGGATACAATGTTTATAGCTTTTCTGTTGAGGATTATAGTGAATTGGGTGCTATAAAAAAAGAACTCAGCGGTTGCTTGTGTGCATTTACGGGCAACTCAGGAGTCGGCAAGTCAACACTTATTAATGCGCTGAGCGGAAACTTACATCTTCAGACCGGTGAAATAAGTGATAAGCTCGGAAGAGGCCGTCATACTACAAGGCAAGCTGAGGTTTTTCCCGTCGGTGACGGACTTGTTATTGACACTGCCGGTTTTTCAAGTATCGACTTTACTGTTGACAACAGAATGTACCCTGATGAATTGCAGTACTACTTCAAAGAGTTCTCTGATCATGTTGAAGAATGCCGTTTTAACGGGTGCAGACATCTGGGCGATAAGGGCTGTAAAATCTGTGAGCTTGTTGAAAAAGGCGAAATAAGCAATAGCAGACACGAAAGCTATAAAACGATTTATTTTGAAATTAAAAATAATAAAAAATGGGACGTCTGATTATTTATCACAAAATTTTCTTTTTTTCGTATAATGATATTGAGCTAAAAACAGCTTAATAAACGGGTGGGGATGATGGCGTGGTTCACAACAGAGGTTGCCCAAAAGGACTTGTATTCACAGCTTTTGGCGCAGGCATATTGCTTGCTCTATGCTTTCCTGTGAAGATAATGCTGTTTATCCTTGCTGTAATGCTTGTAATCTTAGGCATAACATCCTGCCAGAGATAATGCGTTCGGGAGGTATTCTATGAAAGTTGTTGTTTGGAGTCCTAAAGCTCTCAGAGGTTTGCTGAGATTAATTTTTAAAATCAACGAAAAAGACAACTGAAAAAAATAATCAAAGCAGGTGGTCTTCCATCTGCTTTGATTTGTAAATAGGGAGTATTTATGGAAAAACATATTGAAGTTGAACGAAGTATTTATAAGAAATACCGCAAAACTATATGGAAAAGATTTATTGCAGGAATAAATGAATATCAGTTAATAAAAGAAGGGGATTGTGTTGCTGTATGTATTTCAGGCGGCAAGGATTCAATGCTTCTTGCTAAATGCATGCAGCATTTGCAAAAACACAGCGATTTTCCTTTTGATGTAAAATATATTGTTCTTGATCCCGGCTATTCTCCTGAAAACAGACAAAGGATTATTGATAATGCGGCTCTTCTGAATATTCCAATAGAAATATTTGATGCAAGAATTTTTGATTATGTAGTTGACATTGAAAATTCACCTTGTTATATGTGTGCAAGAATGAGAAGAGGGCACTTATATAAAAATGCTCAAAAGATCGGATGCAACAAAATAGCTTTAGGTCATCATTTTGATGATGTAATTGAAACTATACTCCTCAGTATGCTCTACGGCGCTGAAATAAAGACAATGATGCCGAAGCTTCATAGCACTAATTTTGAAGGAATGGAGCTAATCAGACCTCTTTATCTTGTGCGTGAAGATGATATTAAAGCGTGGGTTCGCTATAACGATCTGCAATTTCTGGAGTGTGCCTGCAGTTTTACCGCAAAGAATGCGCAGGTGTCTGATCAGGAGCTTCTATCCAAGCGTAAAGAAATGAAAGGACTGATTTCTCAGTTCAGAAAAACCAGTCCCTATATTGATATGAATATTTTTAAAAGTGTTCATAATGTCAATCTTGAAACCGTTATCGGATATCACAAAGGTGAAGACAAATATAGTTTTCTTGACGATTATGATGAATAATAAATTATTTGTTGGCGAACTGCTTAACGTAAGTTGAGCAAAGTTCGTCAACTCTGTTTTCAAGGAAGTCATATATTTCCTCGAGAGGATACTTGTCCGAATTTTTAGCATAGTGTGTTACAACACCGATAAAAGCATTGCTGTAGAATGAAGCAAAAAGTTCAGCTCTGGCATCGGAGGTACCGGGAAGAATTATTTTGATTTTTTCGAGACAGTAGTTGTGTACTGCGGCAGTAAAAGAAGCGCCGAGAGTAACTGAAAATTTTTTTGATAGCATTATTGAAAAAATAGCTTTTTTACTGCAAACAAATTCAAATGTGGCTTTAATAAAGTACATAAAGTTTTCTTTGATGCTTTCAACTGTCATATCATTTTCAGGTATGTCAAAAGATATTTTTGAAAGCTCGTTATCGAAGCAGAAGTTTAAAAACTCATATTTGTCGTCAAAGTGCTTATAGAAAGTTGCGCGATGTACTTGAGCGTGTTCGCATATCTCAGAAACAGAAAGCTCTTCGAAGCTCTTAGATGACAAAAGGGATACCAGGCTGGATGTAAGCTGTTCGTAAGTTCTTATTACTCTGATGTCAATTTTTCTCATATTGTTTTCTCCTTATTGTTAAATTTCTTATATATAACCAGATTAATAATTGATGTTATATTATATGGTTCAGATTTCATTTCTTCGATACTTTTCAAGTATAAACTCAGCAACGGCATCTTCATCGTTAGAACCGATTGTGGCACTTGCTATTGCTTTCAGCTTACTTTCGGCATTGCTTACCGCATAAGCTTCGTCAGCTATTTCAAACAAGGGAATATCGTTGAGATTGTCTCCGAAAGCAATAATTTTATCTGCGCCGACAATTTCTTTTACTTCAAGTGCACCACTTGCTTTTGAAACCGTCCCGGAAATAATCTCAAGAAAATACATATCACTGTAGTTATCCTTATAAAACATACAGTGAGCATCTTCAAGTTCAGATACAGCCTCATAAATATCTTTGATATTTTCATACTTATCAAGTGATACAATATACACAAGGTTTTTTCCTTCTATTAAAACAGGAGTAGGAGAGTGTATGAATTTTTTACCGCTACATTCGGTTCGCTGAGCAACATACTTCTTCTGATACTCGTTTGTCAGCTTAGAATAGTAGATTTCGAGAGTATCTGCGCATTGAAAATAAAGCATAGGCTCTATGTCTCTTGATCTGAATTCTTTAATGATCTTGTTTCCGAGTTCTGTAGGGATAGGATGACTTAAAATTATTTCTTTATTAATAGGGTTATAAATTGTTACGCCGTTCATAAGAACAAGAGGATATGATAATCTGATTCCCTCAAACATTTTCATAACCGTTGCATAAGTTCGTGCTGTGGCAACAGAAAACATTACACCCTTATCAGTGAGCTCGGAAATGATTTCGGCTGAACGCTTTGAAATTTCTCCGTTACTGTTTAAAAATGTACCATCCAAATCGCTAAGAAATAAGGTTTTCATATTAAACTCCGATAAATTATACTCAATTTATATACAAATTATACTACTTTGTATATTATAGGACAACTGTCTTTTTTGAATGTTATATTATTATTTACAAATTATGTTGCAATTTCTTGAATCGATAATTTTTTTTGAAAAAAGCATTGAAATACAATAAAAAAAGCTGTATAATGATTTCATATATTCTGTGCAGCTTTAGTATGGGGGTTACCCTTTCGCAGTAGTGTTAAAGTTGCATTTTGTAAAAGGGGATACACTATGTTAGGTAGATTCGTCAAAGTACGTGTTACCTCTCCGATGTACTCTTACAACAATCGTTTCGGCTTCAAGTATAAGCTTAATTACGGCATTATTGAAGATCATAAAACAAGAAAAAACACCGTTCAATGTGCATATATTATGGGCATCAACCATCCTGTAAGAAACTTTGACGGTCGAGTTATTGCTATTGTTAAAAGAAACGGCGGTAAGGGTGTCGTTTGGGTCGTTGCACCAAAAAGCACAAGATTTATTATCAATGATATTAAGGCTGCAATTGATTTTGCTGAGGGTAAGAATGGTTACAGTATTGATTGCCTCTTTGAAAGATCATGCGGTGCTGTTATTTTCAGAGAAGAAGGCAATGAAATCAAATATCTTCTTATACGTAATCGTCGCAGTGCACACTGGGGGTTTCCGAAAGGTCATGTTGAACCCGGAGAAACTGATGAAGAAACCGCAATTCGCGAAGTATTGGAAGAGACAGGTCTGAGTATTAAGATATTACCGGGTTTCGTTAAGAAGTCAGATTATACAATTCAGGGAAAGATTGAAAAATCTGTTTCAATTTTCCTTGCCAGAACCCAAGAGTCAAAATATACGCTTCAGGTCGAGGAGATCGAGGAGTGTGGTTGGTTTACTTATGATAAAGCAATGTCTACTCTTAACTACGATAATGACAAGTCAATTCTGATTGAAGCAAAGAATTTCCTTGAGAGCAATTATATAGCAAAGGAGTAATAATATGTCCGAAACACTTGCCGAATATATTGTTAATCTTCTTGGTGGTAAAATTTCTCCTGAGGTAATTGCTTTTGGCGTATCAATGCTTCCTATTCTTGAACTCAGAGGCGGTCTGATAGCTGCAAAGCTTATGGAAATTGATTTTTTCAGAGCATTCGCTATATGTTATATAGGTAATATGCTGCCTATACCGTTTATTCTTCTGTTTATCAGAAAAATTTTCAATCTGCTTAAGAAAATTCCTTCAGTTGAGAGGTTAATCGTAAAACTTGAGGCTCGTTCCATCAGAAAAGCTGACAAGGTTGAAAAATATCGTTTATGGGGTCTTCTTATTTTTGTCGGAATACCCTTACCGGGTACCGGCGCCTGGACAGGAGCTTTAATTGCTGATTTGTTTGATATCAGAATAAGAAACTCACTTCCTGTTATAGCATTAGGGGTTTTCATAGCCGGAGTAATAATATCCATACTTTCTTATGGATTGTTCGGTTTACTTGGTTTTTAAAAGAAACAAGACATCACTTCATTTGAGGTGATGTCTTATAATTTTTATAACAGGTTTATTCTGTTTTCTTTCAAAATATATGACTTGTATTTTTTGAGTATAACATTAAGGGCATTTTCTTTTTCTTGACTCATATTGCACAAGGGACCACGAAGATAACCTGTATCATATCCCAGAAACCGCATAGCTGTCTTTATAGGGATTGGGTTTACATCACTGAAAATAGCATCAATAATTTCAATACACTCAGTCTGCATACTGTTTGCTTTGTTAATTTGCCCGTTTAATGCCGCTGAAGTTAAATTATGGATAAACCCAGGCAATATATTTGAAATCACGGATATGACACCTTTGCAGCCTATATATGCGGATACAGTTATAAGATCATCGTTGCCTATGTAAAAATCCAGGCGATTTTTACATAAAGTAAGAGACTTAATCAGCTTTGCAATGTCAGGATCTGCTTCTTTTACACCAATAATATTTTCGTGATGAGAGAGTGTTTCGTAAGTTTTAGGTGAAATATTCATCCCTGTCCTTGATGGTACATTATAAACAATAATTGGCTTATCAAGTCTGTCAGCAAGAAAAGTGTAGTGTTTGATTAATCCTTCTTGTGAAGTTTTATTATAGTATGGCGTGACCATAAGATGTGCATCAATTCCCATCGTTTCAGCTTCCTTAGCCAGATCGAGGGTAAAAAAAGAGCTATTACTGCCTGTGCCGCCGATTACGGGTATTCTGCCGTTTACCTGCCGCACAGCGTGGGAAAACAAGTCTAATCTCTCTTTTACACTTAATGTTGAGCCTTCGCCTGTTGTTCCGCAAACAATAATAGCATCTGTCTTGTTAGCAATTTGAAATTCTATAAGCTTTGAGAATCTTTCATAATCGATTTGACCGTCCTTGTCAAAGGGTGTGATAATGGCAACGCCTGCACCGACAAAGACAGAGTTCATAAAAGACCTCCTTATTGAATTGTAAATTAGTCCATATAACCTTCAGCAGTGAGAAGTTCAGCAAGAAGAACTGCACCGCCTGCAGCACCTCTGAGGGTATTGTGTGAAAGACATACGAACTTATAATCATACTGTGAATCTTCACGGAGTCTGCCGATTGAAACCGCCATACCGTTCTCAAGTGTACGGTTGAGCTTTGTCTGGGGCATATTATCTTCAGTGAAGTAGTGAAGGAACTTTTTGGGAGCTGAGGGGAGTTCTAATTCCTGAGCTCTGCCTGCAAAGTTATTCCAAACATTGATGATTTCTTCCTTTGAGGGCTTCTTGCCATCTTCGAATCTCATAAATACTGCGCCCATATGACCGTCTGATACGGGAACGCGTATGCACTGAGCAGTGAAAGCGGGGGAGGTAGCATTTTTAATTACACCATCTTCAATTGTACCCCAGAGCTTTAAGGGCTCCTGCTCGCTCTTTTCTTCTTCACCACCGATATAAGGGATAACATTGTCAATCATTTCGGGCCAGCTGTCAAAAGTCTTACCTGCGCCTGAGATAGCCTGATATGTGCAAACAAGAACTTCCTTGACACCATACTCTTTATCAAGAGGATAAATAGCGGGAACATAGCTCTGAAGTGAGCAGTTTGACTTAACGGCAATAAAGCCTTTCTTTGTACCGAGTCTCTTTCTCTGATCTTCGATAACCTTTATGTGGTCAGCGTTGATCTCAGGCACTACCATAGGAACGTCTGCTGTGCCTCTGTGAGCGCTGTTGTTTGATACAACGGGACATTCAGCCTTGGCATAAGCTTCTTCGAGGGCTCTGATTTCGTCCTTCTTCATGTCAACAGCACAGAAAACAAAATCAACCATTGAAGCGATTTCATTAATGTCTGCAGTTGCGTCTTTGATTACAAGGTCTGCCATCTTTTCAGGCATAGGATCTGCAATTCTCCATCTTTCACCGACAGCTTCTTTGTATGTCTTGCCTGCTGAACGTGAGCTTGCAGCGAGAACAACTACATCGTACCAGGGATGATCAGCAAGAATAGTTGCGAATCTCTGACCTACCATACCTGTAGCACCG
>JAZQUF010000089.1:0-9035 GCA_045631165.1 Acutalibacteraceae bacterium | reverse complement strand
ACCCTGAAGACCGCACATCATAACGATTGTTGGCGGATGGTTAGCAGTGTTGAGTCGGGACTTGGTACCGCCCATGAGATTTGTAAGTTCCTCGTTGACGATTTTGATAACCATCTGTGAGGGAGTAAGGCTTTCCATTACGTTAGTACCGATAGCACGTTCGGTAACCGTTTTGGTGAAATCCTTAGCTACTTTGTAGTTTACGTCAGCTTCAAGAAGAGCAAGACGAACTTCTCTCATGGCTTCCTTTACGTCGCTTTCAGTAAGGGCTCCCTTACTTCTGAGCTTTTTAAAGGCGGCTTCCAGTCTGTCTGAAAGACCTTCAAATGCCATTATATCATTCCTTTACTCGCTGATTATTTGTGTCAGAGCGGAAATTCTTGCCGTTGCATCGTTGATTTCTCTTGAGAGAATAGTGTGACGATTAACCTCATCTATAAGCTTTATAAGCTCACCGATTTCAGCAAGGCCGTTTCTTGTTTTTTCAAGGCGCTTATGAAGTCCGAGATTTTCTTCAAATGTGAAGAGCTGAGCTTCAGCACGCTTGATTGCATCACGGACACCTTGTCTTGTTATGCCTTCGTTTTCGGCAATTTCCGCAAGGGAAAGGTCATCATTGTAATAGTAGCTGATAAAATCCTGCTGCTTCTGAGTGAGCATATTTCCGTAAATATCAAAAAGGATAATTACATCCAGATTCTTAGCCATTTTTACATCCCTCCCTCTTTGGTGTAAAGACCAATAACTTTACAGCTTGGATATTATACTAGAGATGAGTGTAAATGTCAAGAGCTTTACAGATATTTTTTCAAGTTTTTTGGTACGCGTCAAACATAGCAAAAACGGCAGGTGTGATCCCGCCGTTTTATGTTTATTTTATTGGATAGTCACGCTGACAGGAAAAGATTTTGACCAGGTCACCTTGCCGTCAGCCGTTTTGTTATAAGGCTTTATTCTGAAAAAATACGTCTCGCCCACTTCGAGGCCTGAGACAGTATAGGTTGTTTTGCCTTTGAATGAAGCTAATTTGATATTTTTATACTGTTCTTTGTCATAAATATAAACTCTGTATCCCGTTGCACCCTCGAGGGCATCCCAGCTAAGTACAACTTCATTGCCGTTAACGGTAGCTGTGAGATTTTCAAGCTCGCCGAAAACTAACTTTTTCACTGTTGCTTTCTGTACTTTACCACAAAGCTTACAAATTCTCTGCTTTGTGCCTGTGGCTGCATAGGTGGCTTTTTTTGTCACCTTCCAACTGCCGTAGCTGTGGTTGTCGGGATCCTTAGCTAATGTCACTGTCTGAGTATCGCCACACTCGCAGCTGTATGTAAACTTACCGCCCTTTGTGCAGGTGGGGTCACCGTTTCTTATGAAAGAATGGGTGTGCTTGTAATAGAAGTGAACTTCGATTTCATTTTTATCGCAGTAGTCTATCCTTGCTTTGGTGACACTCTTTTCCCAAAGTGACGGTGAGCCTGCAAAATAAATATCCTTAACTCCTTCAGGAATAGGAAAATAATAGCCCAGAGGTAAATCTTTAAGATAAAGTGCTTCAATATTATCACTACGCTCAAAGGCATATTCTGACAGAAATCCATTCTCTTTTGTCTTACCGGGTTTAAAAACAAGCTTTTTTAATAATTCGCAGCCTGAAAAAGCATAATCATAAACCGTAGCATAGGAAGGGATTTCTATCTTTTTCAACCCGGTAGCACTAAAAGCGTGTTCACCAATGAGATTAAGTGAATCAGGCAATTTAATAGATTCTAACTTTTCACAACTGCTGAATGCATAATCACCAATATAGGTAATATCTCCTTTGATAACAACCTTTTTTAAATTTTTGCAATTCGTAAATGAATATGAAGATATTGAAGTAACACCTTCCGGAATAACTATGCTTTCAAGACTTGTCATTCCATAAAAACAGCCTTCATCTATGTCTTTGAGTGCTGATGGTAAAAGTAATTCTTTAACACTTGTAAAGCCTCTGAAAGCGTGCTCTCTTATATACTCTATAGTGTTAGGAAGTGAGATACTTTCGACCGCGGGGTAATCATAGCTTGATGCTTCTATACCCTTGACCTTTATTCCGTCTATTTCATCAACGATAGTAATTTTTTTCGTTGTTTTGCTTAATTCCTGATCATTAAAAAAATCTACCACGGCATAAAATGTGCCGTCTGTTTTTGTCTCAGCTAATTCATATACAACATTATCTATAACAACCGTACTTTCAGCTGCAAAGGCAGAAAAGCAAAGAGTTACGAGAGAAATAACAATAACCGAGAAAAAGAATACTGCTTTTTTCATATAAACACAACCTTTCGTAAGTGTGTAATTTTACATTGCCACAGTGTCTGTGGATACCGTGTATGCTTCTGAGAATTCACCCCAGGCCACCTTTTTATTGCTGTCTTTGTAGAAGGGCTTAATCTTAAAAGTATAGCTTTTACCGCTTTCAAGATCTGTCACTCTGTATGTTGTACCCTTTTGGTTTATGGATCCAATCTTTTCATAGGAGCCGGTTTCTTCACTAAGCATATATATTCTGTAACCCGTTGAGCCGTTGGGACTTGTTGTCCATTTGAGCTTGATTACACTTGTGCTCTGAGTTGAAGTTATGCTCAGAACCTGAGCAACAGGTTTTTTATCGATTACAACTGTTGTAGTTTTGCCGCAATGGGTACAGGTACTTTTCTTGCTTCCTTCCTCTGTGTAGGTAGCTTTTTTAGTGGTTTTCCATTTAGCAAAGTTATGATTGTCGGGATTTTTAGCATAAACTTTGCTTTTATATGAATCGCCGCAGATACAGACATAGACATACGCGCCGTCAGCTATACAGGTAGGTCCTGCTGTTTCTTCGTACTTATGAGTGTGTTTATAATAATAATTGATTTTTACATTGTTTTCAGAAAGCTTATTTCTTGCCGTTTTGCTAACAGCTTCTTTCCAAAGCTTCTCAGAGCCGAAAAAGTAAATGTTTTCAATGCTACGATTGTTTAAAATATCTTCTGTTATGGTATAAGTCTTTGCGGGAGACTTAAAGTAAACAGCTTTAATATTATCGCAGCCCTCAAAACAGTTGGCAGTAGTCAGCTCTTTATTTTTAAATTTTGAGCCCTGGAAAACAACCTTTTCGAGATTTTTACAATCGCTGAAGGCTCCTTCACTTAATTCAGTTCCTGCGGTAATAACAACTTTCCTGAGTCCTGTATTGCTGAAAGCATAATCACTTATGTATTCGAGCTTGCTTGTCAGCTTGATATTGGTAAGCTTTTCACAATCAGCGAAGGCCTCTATAAAAACACCTCGAAGATAACCTTCAATCACAACTTCTTCAAGTGAGATACAGCCCTTAAAGGTATATTTGTCAATATATCTCACGCCCTCGGGAAGAGTGATTTTTCTTAGCTTTGAGAGGCGGTAGAATGCACCTTCACCTATATCAGTAAGATCCGCCGGCAGGTCGATTTCCTCTAACTCTCTGAAGCATGTCAAAGAGTAGTCGGCTATATATTTAACCGTATCAGGGATAATGATTTTTTTAACATTGGGATAAACTTCTCTCTTCTTGTAGCTTGGAAATCTGTAATTGTTGGATTGGTTTGCATTAATGCTCATAACCTTTATGCCGTCTATCTCATCAACTATTTTTATTGTATCTGTGCTATCGGCTAATTCTTCATTGTCGAAATAATCCGTTACAACATAATGTTTTTGGAGTACCACCCAGTGCAAACGGGTGACATATTCATACACCACATTATCAATTACAACTCTTTCCTCTACGGCACTTGCACTGAAGCAAACTGAAAGTATCAGCATCATTGCAATAGCTGAAAGCAAAGTGATCATCTTCTTCATATTCGTCATCCTTCCTTATGGTAAATTCTACCATATCCATGGTATTATTTTAGTGTGAAAACTAAATGAAAAACTCTTTAAAAATTAATCAAGGACAAATTTTCTACTCATTTGCCCTGCTCTTTTTTTGCGGGATAAAGCAAAAGAGTACGCGGGTGAAACTCGCGTACTCTTGATATTGATATTCTTTTTTATTTCCCTCGTCGGGCGGCCGTTGCTTTTGCTTCTACCTCTTGCGTTTTCCAAAATTGCTTGTCGGCTTGGAGCGCCTAGCAATTTTGACCGCTGCGCCATCCTTACCTGGCTTCACCCGCCACTGGCGGCGCTTCGGTGACGATGCCCAAAAGCAACACAAAACGCGCTCTTATTTATCCGAATTGAGCATTTTGAAGATCTTCTTGTTTGCGC
Organism: Acutalibacteraceae bacterium; assembly: GCA_045631165.1. Classification (GTDB taxonomy): domain Bacteria; phylum Bacillota; class Clostridia; order Oscillospirales; family Acutalibacteraceae; genus UBA6857. Next base: position 4,757 of record JAZQUF010000089.1, on the reverse strand, counting down.
CGTAGATTTCTTTATAAGCTGCAAAGTTTCTGTCGTAAGCAGCCTTGTCTGCCTTATTGGGCTCGTATACACAGTCAGCTGAAATAAGCTTGCCTGCATCTGAAATCTCATCAATTACACCGATACCAACAGCAACAACAACTGCAGCACCAACTGCACCTACATTCTGAGGACTGGGTACTGTTTCAACCTTTTTGCCTGTGCAGTCAGCAAGAATCTGACAGGTTGAAGCATTAAGTGCACCTCCGCCAACAAAACGGATTGTATCGGATGTCTTTGTCTTCTTGTCCTGAGTTTCAAGCATCCATCTCATATGCATACATACGCCCTCAACAACGGCACGGATCATTTCGCTTTTGCCTGTTTCAATGCTGAGATTGAAGAACATACCTCTTGAGTTGGGATCCTCGAAGGGACATCTGTTACCGTGGAGCCAGGGAGTAAATACAACACCGTCGCAACCTGCGGGCACTGACTCGATAACAGTTGAAAGATACTGATAAAGGTTTGTGTATTCACTTTCGATATCTTCAGCAACGTCGGTCTTCTTAAGGTAGATGCCGATTTCGTCGAGAGCAAGGTGATTCTTTACCCACTCAAGGCATTTACCTGCTGTTTCAAGCTCAGCAAAGTAGTTGAAGAGACCGGGCTGTGCACCAACGATAGCTGCAATCATAGCGCTTGCGTCAACGATGCTCTTATCAACAACAGTTGAAACCCAACCTGATGTACCCATATAAACGTGAGTATCACCATTCTTTGTTGCACCTGCACCAACACCGATAAGTGAAGCATCCATACCGCCACCGTATACAGCAATACCGGGTACAAGACCAAGTTCAGCAGCAGCTGCTGCTGTGAGCTCACCTGCTTTGTCAGTACACTTGATAATCTTAGCAAGGTGTTTTTCATCAACATTAAGCATTTTTACAATCTGGGGGCACCAGCACTTTTTCTTGATGTCAAGAAGAAGTGTTCCGAAAGCTGAGTCCTCTGTCATAACGAACTCACCTGTCATTCTTGCGATGAGAGCTTCCTTAACGTCGAGCCATTTATGTACTCTGCTGAAAACCTCAGGCTCGTGATTCTTAACCCAATTGTATTTATAAACGGGGTCCTTTACACTCGCTGCAACAGCACCTGTTTTCTGGAGTGAAATAAGAAGCTTTGGAATATTTGCGCCTGCAATCTGAGGTCCATAAGCCATAAGCTGTTTGAGCTCTTCTCTTGCTCTCTGATCCATATAGCTCATTGCACGTCTTACATGCCTGCCGTCCTTGTCAACAAGTACGAGACCCTGAGCCTGTGAGCAGAATGAGATACCGTCAATCTGTTCGGGCTTTACATCACATTTAGTGAAAAGCTCCTTGGTGGTTTTACACATCGCAGCCCACCATTCGTCAGGATCCTGCTCTGCACCACCGCCCGGAAGCACATAAAGTTCATAACCTTCAATAGCATCGGCTACGAGCTTGATTGATTTATCGATTTCAAAAAGACAGGTTTTTACACCGGTGGTACCGATGTCATAAGCAAGTGCATACTTCATATTTTATATTCCTTTCAAATTAAATTACTGATTTGATTTAAGTGCCGCTTTTATAAAGCGCAGAATATTTTCAACGGCAAACTCATCTTTTAAGAAAATATCCTCACCGGCATAGATTTTATATCTTTCGCAGTAATAGTCGCAAGCATAAGAAAACTGTATATTCATCAGCAAATTGTCGACAAAGAATGCCGCCATACCCGGATCTATATCAGTTCTGATTTCACCGGCAACCTGACCCTCAATAACAGCTCGTTTATATGCCTCGGAGGTTACGCTTTCAACATAGTTTGCAATTTTTTTCACAAGCTCGGCATTGCTTTCGCTTGTGACTTCGTTATAAAGCTTGATAAGAACAGTGTTTCTTCTTGAAAATTCAATGGCAACTCTTATGAGCTTTTCAAGTTTTACCATTACATCCTCGTCGGACTGTACAATAGTCTCCATAATTACCTCGAGATTTTTCAGGCCATAGTCTACACTTGTCAGGAACAGATCTGTTTTTGTGTCGAAGTACTTATAAAGAGAGCCTACACTTACCTCTGCTTTTTTTGCAATCGTATTGATGTTGGCATTTTCAAAGCCGTTATGTGCGAATTCATTGACTGCAACCGAAAGAATTTTTTCTCTCTTTTCTTCGGGGATATTCATAAAAGTGGGTTTGCAATATATATTTTTATCACCCATAGGGTTACTCCAATCCATACTATGCTAAACTATATTTTACCAATAATCAAATAAAATTGCAAGTACAAAATAAAGAGTCAAAACTATGCATTTTGCATAAACAACCAAACCAACAATAATTCCCTGAGTCGGTCAGCTTTGTTAATTGGTGACTTTATTTAAAGCTTATGCACAAACTTAAAGAAAAGGCGGTGCAAGAGTTACCCTGTACCGCCATAATGATTGTCTTTATACTTTTACAGCTGCTTTACATATTCCTTGAACATTTCGCCTCTTTGCTGATAGCATTTGAACATACCCCATGAAGCGCAAGCAGGAGAAAGAAGGCAGCAATCACCATCCTCAGCACTTTCATAGCAAAGCTTAACAGCTTCTTCCAGAGTTTCAGCAAAGCAATAGTCACTGAAGCCTATGGCATCGCACGCACTTGCGATTTTTTCTCTTGTCTGCCCGATAAGAACGAGTCTTCTTACCTTGCCGGGGAAGTGGCTTACCCATTCGGAGAAGTCGGCATCCTTGTCATAACCACCGCCGATAAGCACTGTTTTTGAGGGCATAGCATCAATTGCCTTTATAGCAGCGTCTGTGTTGGTGCCCTTGGAGTCGTTGTAATATTTTACTCCGTTTTTTGTGGCAACGTATTCTATTCTGTGCTCAACGGCAGTGAAACGCCTCAGGGCCGATTTGATAGTTTCATCGTCTACGCCGAAGCTCTTTGTCATAGCCACGGCAGCCATTATATTTTCGTAGTTGTGGAGTCCGACAAGATTTGTTTCGTCTACATTTATATAGGGCTCTGCAATGCCGTTTTCAGCATACCAGATGGTGCCGTCTTTATAGAAATAACCGTCAGCCAGTTCTCTGAGTGAGCTGAAGAATATCACTTTGCAAGCGGGAGTCTTGCCGAATTCTCTGAGAACATCATCCTCGTAATTGAGAATGCAGTAATCCTCTGCGGTTTGATTTTTTGCTATGCTTTTTTTGATATCTGCATAGTTTTCCATAGTCTTATGACGATCAAGGTGGTCAGGAGTGATATTTAGTATAGCGCTGACCTTAGGTCTGAAGGTGATCATAGTTTCAAGCTGGAAGGAGCTGATTTCAGCCACCGTTGCGCCGCCCTCCTTTGAGGTCAGAGCAAGACCGGTATAGGGTATTTCTATGTTGCCGACCAATAAGGTATCCTTGTCGTGGGCTTTCATTATTTCATAAACCAGAGAGGTTGTTGTTGTCTTACCGTTGGTGCCCGTAATAGCGATGATACTGCCCTTATCATAAAGATAAGCAAGCTCTATTTCGCTATAGATGGGAATGCCTGCTCCTTTCACTGCTGTCATTATGGGTGTATCAAGAGGTACACCGGGAGAAACAACACAGATATCAAAGCTTTTCAGGTCTGACTTATTTATATCACCAAGAAGGAAGGGAATGTCTCGGCTTTCTGAAATCTGCTTTGATACTGCTTCGGTATCAAGACTGCTGTTGCCGTCGTATACAGTGAATCTTTCACCAAGCTCAAGAAGCATTTTGCCTGCGGCAATACCGCTTCTGCCTGCACCGACAATAAGATAGTTTTTAGCTTTCATAGGTAAGCCTCCGTTGCATTTGCTGATTTGTATTATATCACTGCACAAATTCTAAATCAAGAGTAAAAAGAAAGTAACCACCGATAAATATTATCTGATGGTTACTTAATCCTTAACTTTTGCACAGCAGGGATAGAATTTCGTGTCAAAAATCCATCTGCTGTCCTTTCTTATAATTGTGAAGGTATAACTTTCGGGGTTGTACTCGTTTTCGTACTTGGGGTAATATGTGGGGTAAAGAGTATATTTATATTTTTTGTAGTTTATCTTTTTCAGTGAGTCAGTATAATACTTTGTACCCTTGTCAGGATCACCTGAACCGCCCTCTGCATAGTAGTAAAGCTTACCGCCTGCCTCAATATAGAGATAAAGCTCGTTTTCGTAAACCTCTTTGGTGAAGTATTGGTTGAGCATATTTTCAAGGTCACTTTTGTTTTTGATATCGGGATGGTTGACGGGAGCAAATTTACAGGTAAGACCATAGAATTCACGATTGATATATCCTTTTGAAGCTGTGTATGAGCAGGAATAAATCCAGTTCATATAAATATCAATAGCATTGTTGAAGAGCTTTCTTGCATCCTCAAGCTCAATAGGCATAGGATTTGTTGTAACCTTCACTTTAGCTGAATAGTCACTATAGTAGGTCTTGCTGCCGACTTTTTTATAGGCTCTTACCGCAAACTGATAGGTTTCTTCGGGCGAGAGCTCTGTGACCGTATATGTTTCTTTTGAAACATTGGAAATGTGAGTGTATTTCCTGGTGTCTGCATCGTAGAAGTATACGGCATATTTTGCACCCGGCACTTCATTCCAGCTGAGCTTGACCTTGGTTGAATAAACGTTGTCTGCATCAAGCTTCTTCACCTTGTCCGGCACTTCGATTTTTGTTGTCGTTTTCACATAGTCAGAAACAGTTCCGTAAAGCTTTTGGT
>JAZQUF010000088.1:0-2541 GCA_045631165.1 Acutalibacteraceae bacterium | reverse complement strand
GCAGCTCATCAGCTCTTCCCTCAACAAAGGAAGAAATCGCAGCAGCTTACAACAAGGTTGTTAACGATTACAAGGCTTACACAGGTAAGGTAACACTCAAGAAGACAGAATCAATCGACGTTAAGGCTAAGGATATCCCCTCAGCAGTTGAAGCTATCGTAAACGGCGTTATCAAAAAGTTCATCACATCTTCAACAGAAGAATTCACATTCGAAAACGGTGTTGACGTAAACGATCCTAACAGATACGTTTCACACAAGATCATCCCCAACGGCAGAAACGCAGAAGTTCAGGCTGCAGGTCTTGCAGAAGCTACAGCTACTCCCAATGCTGACGGCGGTTACACACTCTTCATCAAGTTCGTAGAAGAAACATCAATCTTCAACGGTACAACAAACGAAACAGAACCCACATACCACAAGGGCGCTATGGATCCCCTCGATCTCGGCACACTTGACATCAACCCCATCGAAATCACAAAGGCTGATATGACATACCCCGGTGCTACTTGCGAAGCAACTGTAGACGCTCAGGGCAGACTTGTTAAGCTTCACAGCTACCTTCCCCTTGGCGGTTCAGGTACAGGTTCAGTTAAGATCGTTAAGGCTACAATCGGTATCGAAGGTAACATGGATACAGTTTACGAAATTACATACGCTTAATTTCTGAACATTAACTAACAAATTAGGGCTGTCGTATGACGGCCCTTTTTTGAATTAGCAATGAGCAAAGCGATTGCGGGCTTATACACAGCTTAAGGTCAGCTTATTGCCGCAGAAAAAAGCACTCAACAAACAGAAAGCCCGTCGATTGTAAATAATCCTGACTTATTTGACAGAATTAAATTTTGATGGGCGGGATGTAATTTGAAATTTTATTAATTTCAGACGGATATAATACGGATCGGCCCTTATTGCTAATTGCTCATTTCTAATTGCTAATTATCACAAAGGAGACTTACTATGAAAAAATCACTTCTACTTTTAGGCGGTACTCTTGCAGTGGGCACGGGTGTGCTGGCTCTCGGCAATGAAGCTCTTTACCGTTTTCTTATACACAAAGAGATAAAGGTGCCTGAAGGCTTCGGTAAGTTTATGAGTGGCGGTGCAGAAAAGCCCTCTGACAAGGAAGTCAGACACAAGCAGAGCAAGAAGTACCTTGAGGAATACGGCTATGACAGACATTTTATGATAAATGACAGAGGCCATAAGGTTGTTGCCTATCACGTAAAGCCCGAAAAGGAGAGCAAGACCTATGTTTTCTGCTCCCATGGATACAGATATCAGGGTAAGCCTGAGTGGTGCTGGTATGTTAATTACTATGTAGAAAAGCTCGGCTATAATATGTTTATCCTTGACCATCAGTGTGCAGGTGAGAGTGAGGGTGAGTATATCGGCTTCAGTTCCTTTGAGTCCGTTGACGGTATGAAGTGGCTCGGCTATATGAAAGAAGTCTTCGGAGAGGATATTGATATTATTCTTCACGGTATGTCGATGGGCAGTACCACTGTTATGCTTATGACAGGTAATGAAAGCCTCCCTGAAAACGTCAGGTTTACTATTGCCGACTGCGGATTCACAAGTGCCCTTGACGAGTTTAAATATAAGCTTAAATGCTGGGGTGTACCCGAAAATCCCGTTGTACCTATACTCTGCGCTATGAATAAGGCGAGAGCGGGCTACGATTTCCAGAAGGATACCAATGCCCTTGAGGCTGTGTCGAGAGCGAAGATACCTATGCTCTTTGTGCACGGCGGTGCAGATAAATTTGTGCCTACATATATGGTGCATGAGCTCTTTGACGCCTGCGGAGCGCCCTATAAGGATAAGCTGGTTGTCCCGGGCGCAGGTCATTCCGACAGCTATTACCTGGCTAAAGAGGACTATGAGAATAAGATCAATGAGTTTTTGAAAAAGTTTCTCTGAGAATAAGAGAGAACGGATATAATTTAATACTATTGAAGCGCGGGAAAGGTTGCGGTAAAAGCAACTCCTTTCCCGCCACTTTTTTGTTTTTATAAGAGTTTTACCGCCTACTGCTAATTGGAATGTTGTTCTTTACGTTTTTTTGTTTATTCTCTTTTTTTGGCCTGCGTCAGTTGTTTCCGCAGTGAAGAATGTTTTATGGAGTTTAAGTTAAAGCTTTATAAAAAAACAACGTAAAAAGGAATTCTTTATCTGAAAAGCAGACCGTAGCGGCGACGAATGTCGAAGTAGAATGTGCCTGAAAAGCACGGATGAAAAGGAGACAAAATACTTTTTGCGCAAGTGCAATCTGTAGCGGCTCAATAGTAATAAGTTGTCGGAAATCTGAGCTGTTCGGCAAACGAGCAGCTGTAAAGCAGACGGTAGCAATATAAAAATTACCGATAAGCAGAAATTTTGTTTTCACTGCTACGGCGAGCAGAAAGGGAGCAAACAGAAAAGTAAAAAAACAACCCGACCCGGTAATTTTTATCACTTGCGGACGAATAAGCAAAGCGTGTTTTTGCATCTTGGCGCCCCTGAAAGGGGAGCTGTCGAAATCGCTCGCGATTTTGAC
>JAZQUF010000087.1:0-9356 GCA_045631165.1 Acutalibacteraceae bacterium | reverse complement strand
CCATCCTCTAATGAGAGGCTTTGACGAAACTTATTTTGTGCCTCACTCGAGACATACGGATATAAATTTCAACGATGTTGCTCTTTGTAAGGATCTGCAGATTCTTTCTTACTCAGAGCAGGCCGGTATCCACCTTGTGTCAGATCTTGAGTGCCGTAACTTCTATGCTACGGGTCACAGTGAATACGATGCTGATACACTTGCCAAAGAATATTTTCGTGATAAGGAAAGGGGTCTTGATATCAAGGTGCCCTATAACTACTTCCCTGATGATGATCCGACCAAGAAGCCTGTTATGACATGGCGTAATGTCGGCACACTGATGTTCACCAACTGGCTCAACTACTTTGTTTATCAGAGAACTCCGTATGATATAAATGATATTTAATCAAGTTAGGAGTCAGGAGTTGACCACTCTGTCACTTCGTGACATCTTCCCTGAAAGGGGAGAAGATTTAAGCTTTACTAAACTATAAAATTAAGCAGATCAGTACCATTGGTACGATCTGCTTTTAGTATTTATATAAGCTTTTATATAAATAGTGAGATTAACCGCTTCGTCAGTAACTCCTAACTCCTCACTTATTCTACGTCGGCTTTATCCGGAAAGTATCCCGGAATGGGCTTTAACTTGAACGCATTGAGCTTATTGAGATAATCGATTCTTGCCTTTGTCTGTTCGTCTTCGCATACGCCTGTGCGGATATATTTATCAAGAACTGCATAGGTAAAGCCGAGCTTGTCCTCATCTGTGCTGCCGCATAAGCCGTCAGAGGGTACCTTATCAACAAGGTCTATGGGGAGCTTGAGATATCTGCCCACCTCTTTGACCTCCTGTACTGTAAGGCCTGCCAGAGGTGAGAAATCGCCTGCCGCATCACCGTAGCGTGTGGAATAACCGACCCAGTCCTCTGAGAGGTTGCAGGTGTTTGCTACTCTGCCGTTCAGACTCTGTGAAAAAGCGTAAACCGTTGCCATTCTGAGTCTCGGAGCAAGATTGATTTTTGTCTGCTCACTGATTTCGATGCCGCTGTCAAGAAGAGACTTCACCGTTGCATCGTAGCTCTCCTTGATGTTGCAGATATAATATTTTATGCCAAGGTGATTGACGAGAGCTAGGGCATCATCGATATCACTCTGTACGCCGTTTGGCATGAGTATGCCGTAAACCTTGTCCCTGCCCAGTGCCTCGACGCAAAGCGCCGCTACGATACTTGAATCCTTACCGCCTGATATACCGAGGACTGTATTACAGCCTTTACCGTTTTCTTCGAACCAGTCTCTTATCCACTGAATGACTTCACCTGTGATTTTCTCAGCGTTAAACATAATATTCCCCCTGAAAATATATTCTGTCATTATTATATCACACTTTTGTCAGGAGATAAAGAGGCTCAGGAGATTTTTTGTAAGGTTGAGGTAACGCGGGGGGGCGGCTCCGTCAAATCGCCCCTTGTGGGCGATTTGCAGCGACGCCGCCTGCCTTTTCATCGGACGTAAAATGAAAACGGAGATACAGCCTTCATATAAAAATCAGGTTGACTATTTTCATCATATCTGTTATATTTAAGGTGTAAAATAATAAAGGAAGTGGTAAAATGAAAAAAGCAGTTTCTCTTATTCTTGCTGTCTTGCTGATAGCCGGAGCTTTAAGCATCGGTGCCTTTGCAGCGGATACAAAAACTGAAGCGCTCTTTGATAAGATTGAGGAAACAAAAGAGGTGTCCGTTACCTTCAGAACAGGTATGAGTAAGGAATTCGGAAGCTCTTATTCTGTAATCAATACGGTTTATCTGAAGGGCGAGAATGTTGCCTATGATTTTGATAATGGATTTTTCAGACTCCGTACCGTTGCTGACGAGGGTAAGCTTGTGAGTTTTCTGCCCTCTTTCCCCTATGTTTATGCGACGATGATGAATCTGCCATTTATCAGCGTTGATATATGGGGGCTTATCGAAAAGGCTTCGAATTTCACTATGGATTTTCTCGTATTTGTGAAAAGCTATGAGACAGTGATTGACGGTGTGACATATTACGTTGAAGATTTCAGTGACCGCGGCTCTGTAATCAACAGCTTCTATTATGTTGGAGATGAGCTTAAGGTATTAAAGGCTGAGGATTTTGCAAAGAAGACGATTCAGTATACATATTTTGACAATGTAAGCCTCAGTGTTGATGATTCGGTTTTTGCAAGACCTGCTATAAGCTTTGAGCTGACTGCAGTGCTGAGCTTCTTACTTACGATGTTCAGTGGTCTGACCACCTTACCGATAGTATAAATTTAAAAGAGCAGGTCTGTTACCTGCTCTTATTTTTTTACAGTAAATCCTTAACCTTTCTGATGTCATCGATTATATAGTCGGGTGAGTATCCGCTGCAATCGGTGGATTTGTTATGTCTCAGCCATATACAGGGTATACCTGCATTCATTGCACCCTTGATGTCAGAGGTGAGGGAGTCACCTATTAAAAGCACTCTGCTGATATCCTTTTCTCTGATGTGAGAGAGTACATAGTCGAAGTATTCCTTCTTCGGCTTCTGATGGCCGACTGTCTCGCTGACAAAAATCTCTGTGAAGTAGGAGAGTATACCTGCCTTTGTAAGGCGTCGCTTCTGGGTGAGCTCAATTCCGTTAGTTACGATAAAGAGGTCGTAGCCGTCTTTTTTAAGGCTCTCGATAAGCTCCTTTGCTCCCTCCAGGAGGTTTCCTCCGTCACCGAGATAGCTGAGGTATTGCTCGTTTATGATGAAGGGATCCTCGTTGGGAATATGTCCTATTTTTTCAAAGAATCTTCTGAAGCGTATCTGCTTTAAGGTGGGCTTATCTATTTCGCCTCTTTCGAGAGCTTTCCATAAGCCTACGTTTATCTCTTTATATATTTTTATATTTTCATCGGTTATGGGTACGCTGAACCGGGTCATAACCTTAGTGAGTGCCAGGGTTTCATCCTTATTAAAATCGAGAAGCGTATCATCAGCATCGAAGAGAATAGTTGTATATTTCTGCATTATATCACATCCTTGAATCAATTCTACTAAAGCGTTCCCATATTGTCAATGATATTTCAGAGAGAATATTTAATTAATTTTGCCTTTTGCTATTTACTTTTTTTATACTTGTGGTAAAATTATATATGTATAATTATATGGAAAGGACGAGCAATTTCATTGCTTAAAGAAATATGGAGAATTCAACTTTCTGTGAAGGCATTGCTCCCGGTGGTCTCAGAGAGCAGCCCGAAATAAAACTTCTTATATGCTATCTTCTCAAAACACTTGACAAGCCCCTTGCACGTACTCAGATAAACGAAATATTACAGGAGTACAGAATAGCAAACTATTTTGAGGTTAACGGTGCTATGAGTGAGCTTGTAAACGGCGGACAGGTTGCTTCTGAAATAATAGACGGTGACGAGGTTATAACTATAACCTCAAAATCAAGAATGGATGTGGCGCGTATAGAGCGTTCACTTCCCAAGAGTATAAGAGAGAAAACTGTCAAGGCAGCTCTCAAGATACTCACCAGAGACAGAATAAAAAAAGAGAGTAAGGTAGATATTGAAAAGCTGGAGCACGGCTATCACGTTACCTTTACTATTCTTGATGTCGGTACAGAGCTTCTGAAATTAACTCTTTACGTGGCAGACGAAAGACAGATAGAAATTGTCAAGGATAATTTCTATAACAACGCTGTCGGCATTTATTCAAATGTTATAGCATCTCTCACTGTTGAATAAATCAGGAAAGGATATCCCTACAATATGAAAAAGAAATTTTGGTTTTTCTTCACTGTTACCGTTGCTCTCTTTGCTGTGGTGCTGGGAATGTATTTCAGATATATATACCAGAGTGAATACAGGGTTTTCATTGAGAGCTTTGACCACGGTGTAATCACTGTTGACAGCCACAACACTATGGGTACAGATGAAAAGTATTCCGTATTATGTAAGAAGGGTCAGGAAATCACCCTCAATATCAATCCTGAGCGTACGGATACAACCTACTACAATCTCAATAAGATCTATGTCAACGGCGAGGATGTTACAAAGCAGGTCAATATGCTCCAGTATAAAACTACTGTTGATAGTAAGCTGACCATTGTTGCTTCCTTCAAAAAGGGTCAGAGACCCGAAAACGAAAAGAGTGATGTGTCCGGTCTTGATATTGCAAAGCCTGAGCTTATAAGTCCTCTCGGAGACGGTTATCTTGGCTCATTTGCAAGCTATGATATAAAAGACCCTTCAATTATATATGATGATAAAAGCGGATATTATTACTGCTTCGGCTCAGACAATGTTGTTATCAAGTCTTCAGACCTTCTCAACTGGGGCGGAAGAACAACTTATTTCGAGAGTGATATAAACGCTACAAGCAACGCTATAATGTCCTTCAGTGCCTTTGACAGTGTCAAGGAATGGGCTAAGGAGCACGGCTATGGAAGCGATGAGCTTTATTCTGATAAAAACGAGGACAGAACTCCTCTTGCTCCCGATATCGTAAAGGTAGACGGCACTTATTATCTTTATTTCTCACTGAGCAAATCGGCAGGTGCCAACGAGTCTGCTATCTTCTGTGTAAGTACAGATGACCTTGAAGAGGCTATAACCTATAAGCGTTGGTCTGATGTGGGACTTGTAATAAGCTCCTGCGGAAGACACTGCGGAACTCAGAGTGTAACAAATAAAGAGGGTGAATCGGTAAAAGAAAATCTGAACACCCACTATGATAAAGCCAATGCTGTTCATCCCAATATCGTTGTCAGCGATGAGGGTATGTTTATGAGCTACGGCTCATATTACGGAAAAGATAAGCTTGAGGGCGCAATCTATCTTCTTGAGCTCAACAGAAAAACAGGTCTTCTGAAGAAGGACAGTATATGTAACTCTCAGGGTGAAGTTATTTCAACCTTACACGGTGATGCTAATTACCGTTCAGGTGTTATGGTGGCAAACCCCGGCAGGATACCCTCAATGAGCAAAAAAGACGGAAGCCTTGTAACCGGAAGTGAGATTGTCTATAACAAGGACAAGGGATATTACTATATGTTCCTTACCTATGGTGTTGAGGATGCAAACTATAATATAAGAGTTGCACGAAGCAAAAGCGTAACCGGCCCGTATTATGATATGACGGGTCAGGATATGAGTGATTACCTGAGCAAGGCCGGTAAGAGCCAGTATGATAAGGGTACAGTGCTTCTCGGCGGATACACCTTCGACCACAGTTCTCAGGGCGGTGTTCTTTATACCAACACCGGCAGAGCTTCTATAGGCTCACCCAGTGTAATCAAAATCAAAAACGGCGGTTGGTTTATCGCTTCGCAGTCTCAGTCATATTATAAGGTCAATACGGAGATTACAGCCGGTGTGGCTAAGGCTGAAGAGCTTGAGGCTGTTAATGTGAATCCCAGTCCGACACTTGAGATAAGACAGCTTCTCTGGACAGAGGAAGACTGGCCCATGGCAGCACCTGAGGTGTATTCAGGTGAAAAGGCAAGAACAAATATCAAAAAGACAAGCCTTTACGGTAACTGGGATGTCATAGTTTTTGGCGGTGAGGGTAGTGTTGATGACTATAAGGCCGTTGAAAGAAACGAATCATCTTTGGTTACAATTCACGAAAAAGCTGTTATTACAACCAAGGACATCAAAAAAGGCAAATCCATAAGTACTGAAGGTATTCTCAGAAAGGATAACGGCTATTATACAATTACTATAGACGATGTGCAGTATAAGCTTTATCCTGTAGCTCTCTGGGATTGGGAGCTGGGAGAGGGTAGCATTGTCTTTACGGGCTACGGTGATGATGGCAGTACAATATGGGGTAAGAAGAACATTTCAGCTGCTCTCGGTATTTATACTGATGCCTTCTACCATGTGCTGAGCCTTTGCGATGAAGAAACTCAAAGCAGTTATAATAAGAAAATCAAAAAGATAAGCGGTAACCCTTCACAGTATTCTATCGACTCTATGACGGATAAGCTTATTGATATTCTTACTGCTCTCACTGAATAAAAAATTCAAGAGTACAACCAAGGATTAAACCTCAGGTTGTACTCTTTTTCAGTTGCAGAAGTTATGGTTGCCGATAACTGTAATTACAGGTCGTGAGTGCATAAAGGCATCATTGGTTTTTCTCGGGTTAAAATAATAGACGGCGCCACCGCTCGGGTCCCAACCGTTTATGCAGTCCTGAGCTGCCTTTCTTGAGGTTGATGTTGCTGATACTGACCAGTTGCTGTCATTGATGCATGAGAAAGCACCCTTCTGATATATCACGCCTGCAATGGAATCAGGAAAGGACGGATGAGCCACTCTGTTGAGTACCACTGCACCGACTGCAACCTGACCGACATAGCTTTCTCCTCTTGCTTCGGCTGTTATGAGCTTTGCCAGGAGCTCAATGTCACTAGTGGAGTATTTTCCGAAGGAAGAGGATGAATCCTCTAATCCGAGGTATCTGAGAGTTTTAGGCCCTGCTACTCCGTCTGCTGTGATGCCGCAGCTTTTCTGAAAATCCGTGACGGCCTTTTTTGTTGCAGAACCGTAAATTCCGTCTGCACTGCCTGAATAAAAGCCCAGCTCCCTGAGCTTTTTCTGTATGCGTCTTACCTCGTCACCTCTTGAGCCGAGCTTGGATAAGGTTTCCACTGAGTCGGAAACGGTAGTATGGGTATAGCTGATATATATGGCTGTGAAGGTAAGGGTGAGGATGAGAATGACGGAGATTGAGATTCGGTATAATTTTTTTAATTGCATAAAGATAACACCTCTGATGTTATCTTTGGTTAAAATGGAGCAGATATGTAAAAGAAAAAATAAGTAAAATTTTGGTCAAGCTTTTATAAAAGTTTGCAGGGTGTGGGACAGAGTCCCGCAATAGTAATAGTAATAGTAATAAAACCAGCAGACCAACCTTAAAGGCAAATCTGCTGTTGATTTTTTATATGCCCTCACCGGGCGGGCATTCTTTTTCCTGTCGCGGAAAAAGAATCAAAAACGCGCTGATTGATTTATAATTTGTCTACAAAATTGCAGGCTTCCAATGCAGCTGTAGCACCGTCTGATATCGCCGTTGCAATCTGTCTTATCTTCTTTGTTCTGCAATCGCCTGCAGTGAAAATGCCCTTCTTGTCAGTCTCGGGGATACAGCTCTCATCACTGATAATATATCCGTAATCGTTGAGGCTTACAACATCCTTGAAAGGCTCGTTTTCGGGCTGCTGACCGATAGCAACAAATATACTGTCAACGGTTATATCGCTTTCGGCATCGGTTTCATTGTTCTTGATTCTGATGCCCTCAAACTTATCATCACCGAGGATTTCAAGGACTACAGAGGAGAGGATAACGCTGATGTTAGCTGTGCTTTCAATCTCTTCTCTGAGCTTGATTTCGCCTGTAAGGAAAGGCAGATTCTGTATAACGATAACACTCTTGCTTGTTTTTGAAAGGAGAATTGCTTCCTGAAGGGCTGAGTTGCCTCCGCCTATAACAGCTACGTTCTTATCTTTATAGAATGCACCGTCGCAGACAGCGCAATATGAAACGCCTTCACCTGTGAATTTGTTTTCTTTTGGGAGGCCTAACTGTCTGTGGTGTGAGCCTGTGGCAATGATTACGCTCTTAGCTTCAAATGAGCCTCTTTCACATTCGACAGTATACGCGCCCGCATCACCATTGACAGCAGTAACTGTGTCGAGTTCGATTTCAGCACCCTGGAACATTACCTGTTCGATGAGCTTATCTGCAAACTCGTTGCCACTCATAACAGTAAATCCGGGATAATTTTCAACCTTAGGGGAGTGCGTAATCTGGCCTCCGAAGGTTTCTTTTTCGATAACGAGAACCTTTTTGTCGGCTCTTCTTGCATATAAAGCGGCAGTGAGCCCCGCAGGGCCCGCACCGATAATTATAATGTCATACATCTGCTGTCACCCTTAGTGTCTTTCGGTGAAAGCTCTGATGTTTGAAAGGTTAACGATTTTTTCAGACTTGTCACCGTCGATAACAACGAGTGTGGGAGCCTGAGTTACGCCGTACTGATTTGCAAGGTCTGCATTTTCTTCAGCAAGAAGCTTTTTATACTGAATACCTGCTTTGTCGAGGAACATTGCTGCCATCTTACAGTTAGGGCAGGTTGCTGATGCAAAGAGGATAACCTCCTTAGCTGCTACGGGTGCTTCTTCCTTGTACTCTGCCGTTTCACAAACGCAGGTGCCAAACTCTTTCTTAGCTGCCTTTATGGGATCGTACTCAACTCTGTGCTGGAATTCCTGACTCTTACCGTCGTTCCAGTCCTGAACGGGTCTGTAGTAGCCTGTGATACGGCTGTAAACCTCTGTCTTTTCACCGCATTCGGGACAGATGTAAACTTCGCCTGATATGTAGCCGTGGTTCTTGCATACTGAGTATGTGGGTGAAATTGAGTAGTAGGGGAGACGGTAGTTTTCAGCAATCTTTCTTACGAGATTAGCTGCTGCCTTCCAGTCGGGAAGCTTTTCACCGAGATATGAGTGGAATACTGTACCTGAGGTATAGAGTGTGTGAAGCTCATCCTGCTTGTCGAGAGCCTCGAAGATATCGTCTGTGTAACCAACGGGAAGGTGTGATGAGTTGGTGTAATAGGGAGCCTCGCCCTTCTTCTCGTCTGAAGCAGTGATGATATCGGGATAGTGCTTGAGATCGTGCTTTGCAAGACGGTAGCTTGTGCTTTCTGCGGGTGTAGCTTCAAGGTTATAAAGGTCGCCGTACTTTTCCTGATAGTCGGAGAGACGGTTTCTCATATGGTTGAGTACATCCTTGGCAAACTGCTGAGCTCTGTCATCGATAAGGTTGCATCTGAGCCAGTTAGCGTTGAGTGCTGCCTCGTTCATACCAACGAGACCGATAGTTGAGAAGTGGTTGGCGAATGTGCCGAGATATCTCTTTGTATAGGGGTAAAGACCTGCATCGAGGAGGTTTGTGATAACCTTACGCTTGATAGCAAGTGAACGTGCTGAGATATCCATAAGTCTGTCAAGACGGTTATAGAAATCCGCTTCATCCTTTGCGAGATATGCGATACGGGGCATATTGATGGTAACAACACCTACTGAGCCTGTGCTTTCACCGCTGCCGAAGAAGCCGCCTGACTTCTTGCGAAGCTCACGAAGGTCAAGACGGAGTCTGCAGCACATTGAACGTACGTCGCTGGGCTCCATATCTGAATTGATGTAGTTTGAGAAGTATGGAGTACCGTATTTTGAGGTCATTTCAAAGAGAAGCTTATTGTTCTCTGTTTCTGACCAGTCGAAGTCACGTGTGATTGAATATGTGGGGATAGGATATTGGAAGCCTCTGCCGTTGGCGTCGCCC
>JAZQUF010000086.1:0-10083 GCA_045631165.1 Acutalibacteraceae bacterium | reverse complement strand
CCTATGGGCAAGTATAAGCTTCCCCCTACCTCAGAGCAGGGCGATATCAGATACCACGATAAGAAGCTTGACCTTGATTTCATCAAAGGCAAGAATACAAGACACATCTTCGGTGAATACCGTGACTTCAAGGACGGCAAGGCGCTCAGGGTTGATATCACACTTGAACAGCCTCCTATGGATACAATGGTTATAGCAACTCCCTGGGCAGAAAACAAAAAGGCCTTCTACTACAATCAGAAAATCAACTGCATGAGAGCTTCGGGCTATGCCGAATTTGACGGTGTAAGATATGAGTTCAACCCCGAAACAGACTTCGGTACTCTTGACTGGGGTCGCGGCGTATGGACATACGATAACACCTGGTACTGGGGCAGCGGTAACGCTGTAATCGAGGGCAAGCCCTTCGGCTTCAATATCGGCTACGGCTTCGGTGACACCTCAGCTGCAAGTGAAAATATCCTCTTCTATGACGGCAAGGCTCACAAGCTTGATGATGTAACCTTCAACCTCCCCGAAAACGGAAGCTATACAGACCCCTGGACCTTCACATCAAGTGACGGAAGATTCGAAATGGACTTTGTACCTGTCATTGACAGAGCGGCTAAAATCAGCCTCAAGCTTATTGAAACCGATCAGCATCAGGTATTCGGCAGAATGTCAGGTAAAGCAATTCTCGATGACGGCAAGGTACTCGAGCTCAAAGATGTAATGTGCTTTGCTGAGAAAGTAAGAATGAAATATTAAGAACAAGTGAGGAATTGATTATGAACATTATCGTTGCAGGTGCCGGTGCTATCGGTGGTACCGTTGCCGTACTTTTGAAAGAGGCGGGATATGACGTAAGTATTATGTGTCACTCAGCCGCGTCCAAAGCTAAAATCGAAAAGGAAGGCTTCTTCCTTTCAGGCGTTAAGGGTGATTATTACACTCATTTTGACTGCTACTGCACACCCGAAGAGCTGGGCGATAAAAAGTTCGACATAGTTATTATTGCCACAAAATATGCTCATATGGCTGAATGTGCAAGAACTATGCTCCCCTTCGTGGCTGATGGAGGTCTTGTTGTAGGTATGCAGAACGGTCTTCTTACTGAGGAGCTTGCTGAAATCGTCGGCAGAGATAAAGTAGTCGGCTGTATGATTGGCTTCGGTGCAACAAGAAACAAGGTAAATCAGGTAACAATGACAAGTAAGGGAGAATTCTATCTCGGTATGCTCGACGGCAGAAAGCCCAGAAACCTTGAGGTTTTTGCCGAGATGCTCAAGTCAGTCCTCCCCACTCAGATTTCTATGGAAATTCAGCGTCAGCAGTACTCCAAGCTCATCATCAACTCCTGTATAAACGCTGTTGCAGGTATCACGGGTAAGGTTCTTGGTGAAATTTTAGAGGATGTCCGTGCAAGAGACCTCTTCCTCAACATTGCAAGAGAGGGTATGGCTGTGGCTAAGGCTATGGGCATCAACGTTCCGAAATACGGCGTTATGCTTGAGTATAAGATGTTGGATCTCGGAAACAACAAATACTACAATGCCTGCTGTAAATTAGTCGTGCGTATGGTCGGCAAGCTTTATGCTGATGTAAAACCCTCGACTCTGCAGTCACTTGAAAAGGGCGAAAAGACCGAGATTGACATTCTCAACGGCTATTTTGTAGAAAACGGTAACAAGCACGGCGTGGAAACACCTGTTAACACTAAGCTTGTGCAGATGATTCACGAGATTGAAGAAGGCAAGAGAGAGATGACCTCGGACAATTTAGCTGAGTTTTAAGAAAAGAAAGTCAGCGCGTTTTTGATACTTTTTCCGCGCGAGGAAAAAGTATGCCTAGCGGCGAGCGAAATAAAAAAAGAAAGACGGCTTGTGAAAGTCGTCTTTTTATCATATATAATTTTGGGACTAAATCCCGCCCTCGCCGGGCAGGCATTACTTTTCTTGAAAGAAAAGTAATCAAAAGAACTTTACTTATTTATCTGTCTGAAAATGGCAGATATTCCGCCTCTATAGTGTCTCTTATCTTCTGATTATCAGGAATCAGCACTCGCATACCACGGGCAAATCCGTACATAAAGTTACCCTTTGACGGCACACAGTGTGTGGTGATTTCAAGAGTGCTCATCTTTGGCAGAAGTGAAGTAATAAGTGAAGTAATCATCGCATCTGACATATCAGTCTTAACCATTGTAAGCACTTTATCAATAATTTCATTCACAGTTTCAAGATCAGCGTGTCTTACCTTTTCAAAAAGAGCAACGAGCACCTTTCTCTGTCTCTCTGTTCTGCCGAAGTCGTCGTCAGTTTTTCTTGTACGCGCATAGTTGAGAGCCTTTCTGCCGTTGAGGTGGTTGATACCTTCGGTGGAATTTGTGCTGACATAGGGAGCTTCTTCGGCTGTGAGATACATATCAACACCGCCAAGCAGATCTACAATCTCTACAAAGCCGTTGAAGTCAATCTCAATACCACCGTCAATCTTAACACCGAAATTATCAAGCATAGTCTGATACAACAGCTTGAAACCACCGAAATGATAAGCCGCATTAAGCTTGTTGTGTGAGTATCCACCGGGGAGCTTAACATAAAGGTCACGAAGGAATGAAGTAATATGCACTTCGTTGGTCTCTTTGTTATATGAGCAAAGCATCATAACATCGCTTCTCTGTCTTGTGGTATCCTCAGGCTTCTGATCCTGACCCACAATGAGGATATTAATAAGAGGCTCGTGATTTATCGGTTCAACTGTAGGGAAAAGATAGTTTTCAATTTTTACTGCGAGCTCCTGATCGGCTGTTTCATCTGTAACCGCAATTTCGAAATCTTCATCTTCAGGATTGATGGTAACAATTCCATCGTGGTCGATTCTGCCGATAGTGCTGAAAATTCTGTCGTACACCTGCTTGGTCAGCACACCTAAGCCGACGAGTGAAACAACAAGAATTACAACTATGATTTTTTTAGCAATCTTTTTCATATGTAACCTCTTTAATGCGAGTACTTCAGAAATCTGAAGCACTTATAATCAGTTAGTTTAATAAGTATGAGTGATAAGATATGTGTAAGCAAAAGTGTAATGGCAAAATGTAATATATTCTGCCAGTCAGGAATTTCAAACACCTTGAACAGCTTGCCGATTACCATAAACACCGCCATATGTGCACAATATGAAACAGTGCTGATTTTTCTTAGAACAAGGGCGTGCCTGCAGGTAATATCAAGAGTAAGAAACACTTTACAAAGATAATATGCAGCAAAGGGCAACGCAATATAACAGTCAGTGTTAACTATCTTTACGCCGCTGCATCTGAGCAGAACATATTCAAGCACAAGGGCTGAAAAAGCTAACAAAAATGTAATTGTATAACGTTTTGTCTTACCCTCGTAGTTCTTCTCAACAAGATATTTTCCGATTGCAATATAAAGTATGCTGACGGAAAAATTACGGCAGGGCAACAAGAAAACCTGTGCGAGACCTTCCCCTATCTCTCTGAGTTGAGGAAAGCTATCAAGTATAAACTCATAGTTCGAAGACAGAAGCGAAGGTATGTAAAGCACAACGCCTATAACTATAAGAGCCCACTGAGGTAATTTTCGTGACAGAAGCAGCACAATTGCAAAGCCTGCTATCAACGCTATTATGTACCAGGAACTCTGGAATGTAGAGCCGAATAAAAAATCACGTATCAAATGCCACAGACCACTGAAAATACCCATCGTATGATATTTTCTGACATAAAGAGTCAGAGGCAAAAGAGTTATAAACCAGAAAAGATAAAGCTTCAGGTTATGCATCACGCTCTTTTTCAGATATCGGATTTGCTTCTCATCAGTGTCACAGCCATTGATTCTGCCGAAAAAGAAGTAGCCGGATATCATAAAGAATGCAGGCACCGCAAGTCGAACAAGAGGAGTAATATATCCCTCTAAAAGTGACGTATGGGTAGCGACAATCGTTATGGACAGCATAAATTTCAGCACATCAGCCGCATCAAGATTTTTTCTTATACTTGTCATATAATCAGCCTTTTCTCCAGACGAATCTGTCAACAATTCCCGTATAGCTTTCAATAATTTTTACTACCTTGGTTGAAACGTTTTCATCGGTATAATCCTTAACGGGAATTCCGATATCACCTGAGTCATTCATAGTTACGGCAGTATCCACAGAGCGCAGAAGATTTTTTTCGTCAATACCAGCAAGTATGAAGCAAGCCTTATCGAGAGCCTCGGGGCGCTCAGTTGATGTTCTGATGCAGACTGCAGGGAAGCTCTTACCGATAGAGGTGAAGAAACTTGACTCCTCCGGCAGTGTACCGCTGTCAGAAACCACACAGTAAGCATTCATCTGCAGACAGTTGTAATCGTGAAAACCAAGAGGCTCGTGCTGAATTACTCTGCTGTCAAGCTCAAAGCCGCTGTTTTCAAGACGCTTTTTACTTCTCGGGTGACAGGAGTAAAGTATAGGCATATCGTACTTTTCAGCCATTTTGTTAATAGCACTGAAAAGAGATAAGAAATTTTTATCGTTGTCAATATTCTCTTCTCTGTGAGCAGAAAGCAGAATGTAGTTTTTAGCCTTGAGGGAAAGCCTTTCAAGAATATCAGACTTCTCAATGCTGTCAAGATTCCCTCTGAGCACCTCTGCCATAGGTGAACCGGTAACATAGGTTCTCTCTTTAGGCAGACCGCATTCGTGAAGATAGCGTCTTGCATGCTCGGAATAAGCCATATTAACATCAGAAATAATATCAACAATTCTGCGGTTTGTTTCCTCGGGCAGACACTCGTCCTTACAGCGGTTACCTGCTTCCATATGGAAAATAGGAATGTGAAGTCTCTTTGCCGCAACAGCACTCAGACAAGAGTTTGTGTCACCTAAAATAAGAAGCGCATCAGGCTTAGTCTCATTCATAAGCTTATATGAGCAGTTGATGATATTACCTACAGTTGCACCAAGGTCATCCCCTACTGCGTTCATATAAACCTCAGGCTCATCTAAATCCAGGTCACGGAAGAATATGCCGTTGAGGTTATAGTCATAGTTCTGACCAGTATGTGCAAGGATGCAGTCAAAATATTTACGGCACTTTTTTATTACAGCAGAAAGTCTGATAATCTCGGGGCGTGTGCCGACGATAATCAGAAGCTTGAGTCTGCCGTTATCTTTGAAATTTATATCGGAATAATTAAGTTTCATTTCCATAATCATCACCTGTTATACTTCTTCAAAAAATGTATCGGGTTTATCAGGGTTAAAAATCTCATTTGCCCACATAAGGGTCACGAGATTTTCGCTTTCGGAAAGGTTTGTTATGCTGTGAGTGTATCCAGGTAGCATACAGACAGCTTCAAGTTTGTCACCACTGACACGGTACTCTGCCGTTTCTTCTGAGCCGATTTTTCTCATTTTAATCAGTGCCTTACCTGACACAACAAGGAATATTTCCCACTTGCTGTGGTGCCAATGGTTGCCCTTTGTTTCACCCGGCAGCGAAACGTTTACACTGAACTGACCCTTGTCGATGCTTTTCATAATCTCAGTGAAAGAGCCACGGGAATCGCTTTTAGTATCGTAGCCGTGAACCGCCTTTTCTTTTGGCAGATATGAAAGATATGTTGAATAAAGCTTAAATGCGAATGAGCCCTGAGGAATGGAAGGTATCATAAGTGTCTCAGGGAAAGCTTTGAAGGACTCGAGAAGCTTTACTATCTCGCCTAAGCTCACCTTATGAGTTACAGGCACTTCACAAAAACGGCTGTATTTTGTGACTCTGTGCTCTTTGCCCATTAAGCAAAGGAGCATTTCTTCCACAAGGTCATCTATGTATAAAAGCTCAAGCTGAGTTTTTTCGTCATTTACCGTTATAGGCAAATCATTTGCAATATTGTTACAGAAGGTCGCAACGGCACTGTTGTAGTTCGGCCTTGCCCATTTGCCGAAGATATTCGGGAAGCGATAAATCATAACCGTGGCAGAAGTATCTTCACTGTATTTTATGAGGGTATCCTCCCCGGCTTTTTTGCTAAGGCCATAGGGACTGTCTGCAAATCTGCCCTCAAGTTTAGCCTGAATAGAGCTTGAAAGAACAATAGGGCAATTATTTCCGCAGTCTTTGAGAATATTGAGGACTTCCCTTAAAAAGTCGCAGTTACCTGCCATAAATTCACTTTCGTCATTAGGACGGTTAACACCGGCTAAATTGAAAATGAAATCTGCATCGGATAAATATCCCGGCAGAGTCCCTGCAGGAGAGTCAATATCATAAGACTTAATCTCATCAATTATAAGCTCGGGAAAGCGTTTGTCCTTGCCGTACTTTATATTTTCAAGGGCTGAGACTAAGTTTTTACCGACAAAGCCTTTGGCGCCTAAAACAAGAATTTTCATTATCTATTCTCCCAGTCTGCAAGCTCCTGACGGATATATTCAAGAGAAAGAAGCTTTTGCTTCACCTGTTCAACATCAAGAAGCTCTGTATTGTTTGAATTGAACTCCGTGAGAACATTTCTTTCGGTATCACCGTCAGAAAAATATTTATCATAGTTAAGGTCACGCTTATCAGCGGGTACACGGTAAAAATTACCCATATCATAAGCCTTTGCGCACTCTTCGTTGGTGAGAAGTGTCTCATACATTTTTTCACCGTGACGTATTCCGATAACCTTGATTTCATCCTTGCTGCCGAAAAGCTCTTTAACAGCCTGAGCAAGAGTCTCAATTGTGCAGGCAGGAGCCTTCTGAACGAGGATATCACCTGATACACCGTTTTCAAAAGCAAAGAGAACAAGATCAACAGCCTCTTCGAGAGCCATAATAAAGCGTGTCATCTTAGGTTCAGTAACAGTAATTGGCTTACCGTTTTTTATCTGATCAATCCACAAAGGAATAACACTACCACGCGAGCACATAACGTTGCCGTATCTTGTGCAGCAGATCTTTGTCTTCTCGGGTGATACTGTACGAGACTTTGCAACGATTACCTTCTCCATCATAGCCTTAGAGGTTCCCATAGCATTGACGGGATAAGCCGCCTTGTCTGTTGAAAGTCCGATTATAACCTTTACGCCTGCTTCAATAGCAGCAGTGATAACATTGTCAGTACCGATAACATTTGTACGCACAGCCTCCATAGGAAAGAATTCACAAGAGGGTACCTGCTTTAAAGCTGCAGCGTGGAAGATATAGTCAACCCCGTGCATCGCATTGCGCACTGACGCGATATCTCTTACATCGCCAATATAAAACTTAAGCTTATTTGCATACTCGGGGTACGCCGCCTGATACTCGTGGCGCATATCGTCCTGCTTCTTTTCATCGCGGGAGAAGATACGGATTTCGCCGATGTCGGTTGTGAGAAATCTCTTGAGCACAGCGTTACCGAAGGAGCCTGTACCTCCTGTTATAAGTAAGGTTTTACCTGTAAATGTGTTCATCTTATTGCACCTCATTTATATATTCAGTGTAGGGTTTATTCATATCAAAATAGTCAACATAGTGGTGGCCTATCCGTTCACTTTCAGGTGGCGGTGTCATATAATCACCGTATACATAAGTAAGCCACTCATCATATTTATCGGAAACATTAACCTTTATTCCCTCAAATTCCATTTGGATGCTATTCTGCACCCACTCTTTCGGGATAATTTCTTTGCTGAGCCATGCACCTGAATTGTTGACCACTCTGCCGGTCTCAGCCACGGATTTAAAGAGCTTTTCTCTTTTATTTATCGCACCTTTAAGGGATGGGAAAAGTATCATCGTTATGATGGTTACGATTTTTGAGATAAGGCTCATTGTCGGAATATAAAAGGCCTTGTTGATCCGCATTGTGAGAAGCTTCTTTTTTATTTCAAAAAGCTTGGCTTTTACACCACTCGGATAATTATCAAGAGGGAATATATCTATATATGCACCGTGATTGATGTTAAGATTTCTGGCACTTGTTTCAAGGAAGGTTGTTCTGTTGTCACGGATTTTTGCAAAATTGTTCGGATACTCGGGATCAGTATCATTAGTCTGAAGAAAGTAATAATCGGGAAGCTCTTTTTCTGCAACGCTGAGGAATTTTTCATAATCCTCTCTGTGAAGACTCACATCAACATCATCGTCCCAGGGTATAAATCCACTGTGTCTCACAGTGCCGAGAAGAGTGCCACCCTGAACGAAATATCTGATTCCGTGCTTATTGCAGATATCAACAAAACATCTGAGCATCTCTTTTTCACAGTCCTTGAGTTGCTGCAGTTGTTCACTCGTAAGCTTCATATTACCACTCCCCCATTTTAAGTTTACATACCATTATATCACAGCATATTAATTTTAACAAGATTTTTATTATATATTTTTAGGTTGCGGTAAAGGGAAGACGGGGGGGCTCAGGCGTAATCCGCCAATTGGCGGATTACGGAGCGACCGCAGGTCGCTCTGCCGAAGCCGAAGGCTTCGGCCCTGAGCCCCCGCCTCACCTTCAGCGACCACTTAAAGCCAAAGGACACGCCAAAGCGTGTCCCTGAACAATTAATTTTCTTTTTTAGCTTTTCTGATTTCAGTAAGCACTTCTTTTTCCTTGTAGAAACAGAATACAACGATAGCTACGATGCAGAATAAACCGCCTGCAACAGCAGCTGCCATAAGACCTTTTCTTGTTACATTTTCACCTGAAACGGCACCGATAGCAATAAGTGAAGGTACCATCATAGTTGCAATTGATGTACCCATCTTGGTAATAAAGCTCTTGGCCGCAGAGAAGATACCCTCCTGGTTTACGCCCGTCTTGATAGTATCATACTGAATAACGTCGCTCATCATTGAGCCGGGAAGAATGTTGAGCACTGCAAAGGGGAAAGAAACCACAAGCGCAAATGCGATAGCTATAGCCATACTGTTGCCCGGAATCTTATCAGCAAAGCAGATAACAAACTGGCTAAGTGCAAATATAATACAGCCTGCAATCATAGGCACCTTCTTACCCTTTCTCTTTGACCATTTATTGACAAAGGGATAGAGCACAAGTGAACCGATAATTGATGAAGCCATAATAATAATTGACTGCTCTTCAGGGATATTCATAAGGCTTGTGATGTAGTACATAATACAAGCCTGGAAGAATGCCATACCTGTACCCTCGAAAAGCTGACCGATGGTAAGAATAACAAACTGCTTATTTTTGAAAGCGTGCTTAAGTGAAGCAGCAAGTGAAACAGTGGGACGAACTGAGTTGACATAATCCTTCTCTTTAATTGTAAAGCAGGGCACAAGAAGAAGAATTACACTGATAAGAGTAAACACAGCAAATGTACCTCTCCAGGCTGCAAGCGGTGAAAGACCGAAGCTCTTCATAATTGATACGAAGGCTGTTGTTGCATATCCGAGCATACTACCGACAACAAAGAAAAGTGAGCTCATTGTGTACGCATCGACTCTCTTGCCCGCATCACTAATCATTTCAGGAAGAAGCGCATGGTGAGGAATCATATAAAGTGTATAGAATATGTAGTAAGCCCAGATGAATGCACCAACCCAGATATTATTAAGCATACCGGGGGTTGATGACGGTGCGCAGAAAATAAGAAGGGCACTCAGAGCAAAGGGCACAGCAAATTTCTGCATATAAGGTATTCTTCTGCCGTTTTTATTTTTCGATTTGTCACTCATGCCTGCAACAATAGGATCGGTAACGGCATCAATAACGTGACCTACAGCCTTGATAAAGCCGATAACTGTCAGCACACCGAGGAACACATAACCCTGAGTTATAAGTGTAGGAAGACCTGAAGCCGATGAAGGCTGATAGAAATAGATAAGATAGTTGTTGAGCATTGTCGTCAGCAAACCTACACCAAACTGAGGTAAGCTATACTGAATGACGGTTTTTCTTGTAACTTGTTTCATTTTTACATTCCCTCTCATTGAAATAATGAGACAATTTTACTCCTGTTTGTCGCATTTGTCAACCTCATACTACGCCTTTTCTATTTCTCTTTTAAGCTTCTGCACTATTCTTTTTTCAAGACGTGATATGTAGCTCTGCGATATACCCATCATATCCGCCACCTGCTTCTGAGTGTATTCCTTTGAGCCGAAGAG
>JAZQUF010000085.1:0-3404 GCA_045631165.1 Acutalibacteraceae bacterium | reverse complement strand
TTTTTGTAAATTTGCTCTGAGTTCCTTGGAAATGTTCGTCATTTCTTCAAAGGATACCGAACCATGTTTATGCAACCACGTATATATCTGCCCTGCTTTGAAGCTTTTTTCACCCATCAGAGCTATTTCTTCTTTCAGTTCCTGTAATGTCAGGGATTTAATATCAGTCATTATTTTTATCATCTCTTTCAAAGCATGCTATAAAAAATCCGTCACTCTGGTTTTTATGTGGCATAAGAGTAATATTCGATCTTCCGTCACCGCAATCAAAAACAGGTACAGCGCTAAAATCTTTGTGATTTTCAAGAAATTTCGCTACAATATCCTCGTTTTCAGCCTTAGATAAAGTGCATGTCGAATAAACAAGTCTGCCGCCATATTTTACATATTTCGAAGCATTATCTACAATAGAATACTGTATATCAGGCAAACCTGAAAGTTCTACGCAGCTTTTATATTTAATTTCCGGCTTTCTTCTTATAATACCAAGTCCCGAGCAGGGAACATCACATAAAACCTTATCGGCTAATCCTAATGCAGAGTTAAAAACACTTGCATCTCCTACCCTGCCCTCTATTGATGAGAGTCCGAGTCTTTCAGCGCCTTTTACTATAAGCGAAACTCTGTTTTCATAAATATCAAAGCAGAGCACCTTGCCGTTATCGTTCATTATTTCTGCAACAGTATACGCCTTACCGCCCGGAGCTGAGCAAAGGTCAAAGATCGTTTCACCTTCTTTTGCATCGAGAGCCTTAGCACAAAGCTGTGATGCAAGATCCTGAACGTGAAAATATCCTTTTTTGAAAGAGTCAAGCCTTTCGATATCATGTCCTCTGAGGCTAATCTTAAGTGTATTGTCGTTATAGGTTTTCTCAGAGTCGACCCCTTCATCATTAAGTATGGTAACGAGCTCATCTGTTGAGATCTTTGTTGTGTTAACTCTTATATACGTATCGGCGCTGCCTAAAGACGACTCAAGAAAAGCGGCAGTGTCCTCATATCCGTATTCATTTATCCATTTATTAACAAGCCATAAAGGACATGAATACTTAATACTCAAATATTCTTCGCTATCACAGTCCGACGGCAGAGCTAAACCATTTTTAGCTGTTTTTCTTAGAATAGCATTTATAAGACCGGAGGCAAAAGATGCACCATTTTTCTTTGAAAGCTTGATACTTTCATTTACTGCGGCACTGTCAGGCACTTTATCCATAAAAAGAATCTGGTATGCGCCCACTCTGAGTATTGTCAGCACCTCAGGCTTTAATTTTTTCAGAGGCTTGGAAAGATAGAGACTAAGCTGATAGTCAATAGTAAGCTGCCTTTCGATAACTCCATAAAACAGATTAGACACAAAAGATTTATCTCTTGTGTCAAGCTTTGTTTTTGTAAGAATAGCATCAAGAGTAAGATTTGAAAAAGCTCCGTCTCTTGAAATTTTCATAAGTGCATCAAATGCAATTTGTCTCGGATCTGACATATTATTTATCCTTAATCTTAGTTTCGTCTATTTTTAGTTTTTAAAATAAGTCTCAAAAGTGACATAATTGATACTAACAGTGCTGCAACATAAGTTAAAGCAGCTGCAAAAAGCACCTTTTTTGCCTTAGGTACTTCATCAACATCAAGCATTCCAGTTTCATCAATTACCGAAACAGCTCGTTTACTGGCGTTGAATTCAATAGGAAGTGTTACAAGCTGAAAAACTGTAACCGATGCAAAAAGAATAATGCCAATGTCAATAAGCATTCCGTATCCCATAAAATAACCCAATATCGCTATATAAAAGCCAACTGTCGATCCTATATTAGCAACAGGTAAAATGGCATTTCTAACCTTTATAGGTATATAATTCTGAGCATGCTGTGCAGCGTGTCCTGCCTCATGACAAGCAATGCCGACCGAAGCAATAGATGTACCTGAGTATACCTCGGGAGATAATCTGATGACATTTGACCTAGGATCATAGTGATCAGACAACTTTCCCCTTACAGGCTCGATTCTGACATCATAAATTCCATAATATTCAAGCACTTTTGCAGCTGCCTGAGCACCATTAAGGCGTCTGTTGTTCTGAACTTTAGCCATATTGGTATAAGTTCGTTTAACATTAATCTCAGCTATTAAAGAGATGATAATTGCAGGTACTACTAAAATAAAATAATAGTAATCATACCAAAACATAATTTTCCTTCTTTCAATTACCTAAAACTGTACCTTTTTCAATGGAATAGCCGTTAAGGAATGCAGAAGCATCCATACGCTTTTTACCTTCAAGCTGCACTGTTTTAAGCTCAATACATTTTCCGTCTCCGCAACAAACAATAAGCTTACTGTTTGAATCGATGACTTCTCCCGGTTTATTGTTAGCTTTTTTATCAGATAAAACCGCTGAATGTATCTTTAAGGTTTTACCATTAAGAACAGTTGATGCACCCGGCCAGGAATAAAGACCACGAATTTTATTATGGATCTCAAAAGCTGATTTACTCCAATCAATGTCACTCATATCTCTTGTAAGAAGACCAACATGAGTTGCAAGGGATTCATCCTGAACTTCAGGCTTAAGCGCACCCTTTTCAAGCATTTCTATAGTTTCCATAAGAGTTTCGGCGCCCAGTGGTGCAAGTATCTCATACATTCTTTCAGTTGTATCGTTAATTCCGATGGGACACTTTTTAATATGTAAGATATCCCCGGTATCAACTCCGTCATTCATCTGCTGAGCAGTGACACCTGTTTCATTATCTCCGTTAAGCACAGCATAGTGAATAGGAGAAGCGCCTCTATATTTAGGCAGAATGGAAGCATGGATGTTGATGCAGCCATACTTTGGATAAATAAGAAAATCGTGAGGCAAAATCTTACCGTAGGCTACTACCACTACAAGGTCAGGCTTGATTTCCTCCAATATTTCGGTACCCTTGCCGTTTCTGAGGGATACAGGCTGAAATATCTTAAGATTATGCTTAAGCGCTTCAACCTTAACATCCGGTGGAGTAAGCTCCTGCTTTCTGCCGACAGGTTTGTCCGGCTGACAGAAAACACCAACAATTTCGTGTTCAGACTGAACCAGAGCCTTAAGGCAGTCAACCGAAAAATCGGGGGTACCCATAAAAGCTATTCGCATAATTATTCGTCCTTTCCGTTTCTTTCTGCAAGAATTTCATCAGCGGTAAGCTCTTTTGATTCAATATCAATATATAAATTGCCGTCAAGATGATCAATTTCATGGCAAAAAGCTCTCGCTTTAAGCTCTGTACCCTCGTAAAGTCTCCACTGACCTTTTCTGTTCTGAGCTCTGAGCTTAACATAGTTCGGGCGTTTGACAATACCGAATCTGCCGGGTACTGAAAGGCAACCCTCTTCACCCTCCTGCTCTCCGGATACTTCGATAATTT
>JAZQUF010000084.1:0-10129 GCA_045631165.1 Acutalibacteraceae bacterium | reverse complement strand
GAGTTTTCATCTTCAGCAACAAGAACAGTTTTCATAGTTTTTCACCCCGCTATAATTCTTTGCTTTATTACCTTTTTTGTTATCCCTTCTTCAATACCTGCATCATAGATGCGGCTGAAGTATACCTTATCCTTTAACTGTTTAACCATAGAAAAAGAAAAGGATATTTCTCCGATTGTTTCAAAGCCAAGTTCTGTTATCGTCATAATTGAAAACAATTTTTCGGTCCTTACAGGAATTTCGTCCTGCATTTCATAGGCCCAAAAAGTAAGGATACCCTTCTGCGGATCATTGACAACGGAAACACGACCTGACCATTCCTCATCGAACCTGAAATTATAGCCATACTGCGACATAATAATATGTTTATCAACAATTTCAGACTTATGATTTTTAACAGATACCCAGTTAATAAGACTTTGTCCTAAATTACTGCTTCTTAACATATCGGGACTAGTCGCATTATCATAGCTGATGTTCGGTAAAAATTCTTCTGTCGGAACTTCGATTAAACCGTCAGAATTTATATCCCTGCAGACTACAGAAGATGTTCTTGAGGAAAGAGCTCCTACGCTAACTTCGGAAACATAATATCTTTCAAAATTTCTGTCAGCATTATTCCAGAATATGCAATCGGTTATCATTCCCCCGCCAATCTTGTGTCCGTCAATGAATATTCTTTTAATGTTTTCTTCTGTATAAAAGTCTGAATTGATTGACGCAACAGATGAAATCGAACTGTCGAGCAAAAAATTACCGGTCTCTTCAATACCACTATCACTGTAAGAGAGAAGGGTTACATTATATTCTGCTGTGTTACCGGCAGTAATATGTTTGAGCGAAAGTATATCAGACCTTCCGTCATCATCAATATCATCAATTCTGAACATAGAATATCGATCAGCGTAAACAGGCTCGATAATAATGTCTTCTTCTGAAACACCTATCTTATAAACGGTTATAACTTTAGAATGGCTTTCACCTAAAACTGTCCAACCGACAATTATCTCTTTCGTACCGTCACCATTAAGGTCGGCAAAACCGATTTCCTGAATATCGTTATGAACACTTTCAAAATCGGCGATGCTAGACCATTGATCATTTGATTTATCCAGCACATTCATGCGAACAATTCCAAGATCATCACTTTTAGAATAGAAAACAATAACCTCATCATCCTTGTCACCGGTAAGATCGATAAAAGTATATGCACTTCTGTAGTTACCGCTTATGGGCTGTTTAAGAAGATAATTTTTACCGACAAAGTCTTCGAAAGCGAGCTGAATTAAAAGGTTTTCGCCTTCAACCTTAGGTGGTCTCATAAGAGAATCCACAGATTGGAAATATGTGCCGATAAAACCAAAGCCGAGAAGTGCAATCAGAGAAACAATAATCACTGACACCGCATATTTCTTCATATTCTGCTCCTTTCAAAGTATCTTAATCACATCGGATTTAGCTAAGAAAATTTATAATCGGCTGTGTATCGAGCATATCATATTTAATTAAAAAATCTTTAAAGCTTTCAGCGATTTTTTTAACACCACCAACGGTATCACTTTCAATATTGAGTGGCATAATAGGATCGTGTACACTCAGACGAAGAAGAAGCCAGCCTTTTTCATCATCACCATCAAAATATATTCTTATACCCTCTCGGTTATCGTCAGCTATACGCATACCTTCTGTTACTGAAGCATATTTTTCTAGTTCTTCTATAACAGTGTTGCCGTAAGTTCTGAAATCCTCGCACTTGATTTTGAAACGAAGTTCTGCTTCCTCAACAGGATCCTTAAGAGTAGAGATCAGAGAATCAAGAGTCTTACCATCTTTGCCCATCTGAGCCATTTTAATAATGATTTTTGTCATAAGATAAGCACCGTCATCAAGGTAATAGTTATCCCTGAACGCTGCATGCCCGGAGGTTTCCATAGCAAGAGGGCAATTTATACCCTCATCATTGAGACGAAGCTGCTCATTTATAACATTTCTGTAGCCTCGCTTATAGCGGTAGTGCACACCGCCGAGGTCTTTATTTATGAAATCGGTAAGTCCGGTAGATGTTACACTGTCAGTAACAATCGTTCCACCCGGATTGTTTTCAAGAGCAATAATTGAAGCAAGAGCCACAAGGCGGTTACGGTTGATTTCATTACCGTTTTTGTCAACACAGCCGGCTCTGTCAACATCAGTGTCAAAAATTATACCGAGGTCAGCACCAGCATCTACAGTAGCCTTGCAAATACTTTTCATAGCCTCTTTGTTTTCAGGGTTAGGTGCATGGTTCGGAAACATACCATCCATATCAAGAAACTGACTACCTGATACGTCGGCACCCAAAGGTTCAAGAACATCTCTGGCATAAAATCCGCCAACGCCATTACCTGCATCAACAACAATTTTATAATTCTTAAGCGGTTTGCTCTCTTCAGTTTCACCAAGACCGTTACAAATCATTTTGCGAAGCCCATCTGAATAAATTGAAATATAATCAATCGCTTCAACATTCGGTACACTACCGTTATTAACATAATTTTCCGATGCGAGAACAGTAATTCTTTCGATGTCTTCACCGTTCAAGCCACCATTTTTAGTGAAAAATTTAAGTCCGTTTTTATTAAAGGGATGGTGACTTGCTGTAATCTGCACACTTGCAATACAATCAAGATAAACCGTTGTCATAAACATTGCAGGCGTAGAAGCATAAGAGCAATCATAAATTTTATAACCATACTCCCCTAATGCTGCAATTACCTTATTCTTTATACGAAGAGCTGATATTCTCGAGTCGTGGCCTACAGCTACCTTGTCACCAATATAATTATTTTCCTTGAGCCATTTGCAAAAGCCTATTGTAAGGTCGTAAACAGCTTTATCAGTAAGCTCAACAGCTTCGCCTTCAACACCTTCTGCGGCAGTACCTCTTATATCTGAGCCGCTTTTAAGTTTCTTATAAAGATTCTCCATATTTATTCTCCCTTCGAAACAAGTTCATCTGTGATTTCACTTAAAAAATTATACATAGGTCCAAAAGCCCTGATCGCATATGTCAGCTCCTCAATTATACTTCCGTCTGTCAGTTTATTCATATCAGAGCTATGATAAATAAAACCAAAGTCCTTTGCATTATAAAACATTCTAAGGTCATCATCAACCTTATCAATATCAGGCTTATCTCTTTTAAAGGATTCTATAAACAACTGTGCTCCTGTAATTTCAACGCCTTTCAAAGCCTGTCTGAAATTTTCAGGATAATTTATCAGCTTCTGACGAAACGCACTGAGACCCTTTGTGTCAAATCTGAACATCGCTACACCATAGTTATAACCATCAGGAAAAAGCTCAAACCACATACACGGAAAATTTTCCCACTGATGCTTATCTCTCATAAACATACACCATATATTACTTCGGTACATCTGCTTATTTTTTGAATAGCGCGTATCACGACGTATCCTGGAAACCATCTTAGTGGGCACAAGATTCATTTTAGGATCAATTCTGTAAAGTTCATCGTTTAAATCCAAGCAAAGCTGTCTCATAGGCATAATTGACATCCTTTTGATGTCTTCCTTAACGCTTTCGTAAAAGTCTCTTGAATCATTAAATTTGTTAATTTCAAGGAGCATAAAACCATCAGGGTCAAAACCTTTAAAGCTACCCATTAATCATTACCTTCTTTATCAAGAACTCTGAGCACATTTTCAGCAGCATACATAACAGAAACCTTACCACTATGGAAATTAAGTCCACCCTGAAGCCATACGGCAAAGGGTTCACGAAGTGGCGCATCTGCGGAAAGCTCTATTGAAGATCCCATAGTGAAAGCACCCGCAGCCATAATTACATCATTGTCATATCCGGGCATAGGCCAAGGTTCAGGAACAACAAATGAATCGATAGGCGAACCCTTTTGTATGCCTTGACAGAAAGCAATCAGCTTCTCTCTGTTAAGAAGCTTAACTGCCTGAATGATATCGTGTCTGCTTTCATCCTTCTTCGGAGTTGTCTCAAAGCCCATCAGCTCAAAAAGAGCAGCTGTAAAGCACGCAACCTTAAGTGCTTCTCCGACTACGTGAGGAGCATTGAAAATTCCTAAGAAAAGCTCTCTTGAGTGACCGAGAGTTGCTCCAACTTCTCTTCCAAGACCGGGAGTTGTCAATCTGTAGGCACACATATCAACATATTCTTTTTTTCCCGCAATATATCCGCCGGTTTTTGCTATGCCACCACCAGGATTCTTTATCAGCGAGCCGGCCATAAGATCTGCACCAACATCAGTTGGTTCGATTTTTTCTGTCCATTCACCGTAGCAGTTGTCAACCATAACCATTGCATTGCTTACTCTCTTTGTTATGTCAACAACCTTTTTAATCTCAGCAACAGAAAGTGAAGGTCGGAGAAGATATCCTCTTGAACGCTGGATATATACCATCCTTACATCGCCTTTTTTGAGACGCTCTTCAATTGCATCATAATCAAGTCTTTCTTCCTTAAGCTCAACCTCATCGTACTTTACACCAAAATCTTTGAGAGAACCCATATTACTGTCTTTCTTAAGGCCGATAACAGGCTGTATAGTATCATATGGTCTGCCCGTAACACTGAGCATAGTATCGCCGGGACGGAGCACACCGAAAAGTGCAACTGCAAGAGTGTGTGTTCCACAGGTAAAGTTGTGTCTGACAATGGAATCCTCAGCGCCTACAGCCTGAGCAAAAACCTCGTCAATTAATTCTCTGCCTCTGTCACCATAGCCGTAGCCGGTAGTTTCAGCAAACATAGACTCTGTTACGCCCTTATCAATAAAAGCCTTAAGCATTTTCTGCTGATTATATTCTGTAATATCATCAATATAATTAAAGTTTTCCTTAGCACTTTCAAGTGCCTTTTTTGATAATTCTTCTATTCTCTGATCGAATTTAAACATTATTTTTCCTTTCGATATGACAAATGTCAGTGTAATATTCAAATCCTATGTGCTCATAAAAGCTCTGAGCTGATTCATTTAGTGCTATTACAAAGACTTTCTTATTTTCATTTTTCAATTCGCTGACAGCTGAAAGCACTGTCTTTTTACCGTAACCTTTACCGCGTACGATTTTATCACTAGCTACAGCGCTCAGCAACGCGCAACTGTCTGTCTCTGCAGATGTTATAACACAGGACACGAGTTTGCCTTCCGAAAGAATACCCTTACTTCTGGCAAGGCCTCTTCTCTTTCTGAAGGTAAAATCAGAAAGAAAGGACAGATAAGCCTCTTTTGAATTCTCAAAAGATCCGGATATATTTTCACAGACAAGACCATAAAGCGTTTTATAGTTTTCCTCGGAAATTTCTTCAGCAGTACATTCTGCTGTAATGCCCTTGAATATATACGCTCTTTTAATGTCACCGTATTCAAGTTCTAATCTACGAAAAGTATCTGCATCGACATCCAACGAAGAATATCCTATCATACTGATAAACTCAGAAATTTCAGCAACATCGGAAGAAACAGATTTCAATGTTATGCTGTCATAAAACTTAGCAATAACAGTAGTCATGTCGTCATCTATCCAAATATTGAGAAAATCTCTTCCGAAACCGTAAGCAAGGCAGTAGCAGCCTATTCTCGTACCGAGTAAATCACCATCACAAAATTTCAATATTGCTTCAAGATTCTCTTGTGTAGCAATTTTAAACATCAGCGTACTCCTCACAGAGAGAAACAGCCAGATCATAGCAGGCTTTCATGTCCTTTTTATCACCAACAGATGTACCGGAATGGATATATCTGCAAGGAAGTGACACTGCAATGGTATAAATACCCGCGCAGGCTTTGTGAATTGCACCGGCATCATTACCTCCTGCAACTGTTGTCTTAGTCTGAATCGGTATATTTTTTCTCTTGGCAAGTGCAAAAGCACCTTTGAAAAGATCTCTGTTATAAACTGTTGATCTGTCCATAAATGACACAACGGCACCCTTACCCTGAACACAAACGCTGTTTTCGTCACTGACACCAGAAATATCAGAAGCAGTTGTAGCTTCGAGAACAATTGCATAATCAGGTCTTATACTGAAAGCAGCGGCACCTGCGCCTCTGCAACCAACCTCTTCCTGAACGAGAAATGCAAAGTGTGTGTCGTATTCGAGATCACTTTCAATCATTTTAAGCATTATCGCACAACCAAAACGATCATCGATGGCTTTTGCTTTGATTTTATCTTCACCGAACTCAACATAATCTGATATGAAATAAACAGCATCACCAACAGAAACGTATTTTTCTGCTTCCTCTTTACTTTCTGCACCGATATCAATATAGAGCTTATCAAGCTTAGGCGCAGTATTTTCTTCGTCACCGTGACAAAGATGAACGGCCTTATTACCGATTACACCGTTTGTTCCGTTTTCCCCTATACGAACACTTCTTCCGACAGCAATTCTGGAATCTATTCCTCCGACATTGGTAAATTTCAGAAATCCGTTATCACAGATATAGGTCACAATAAATCCGACCTCATCCATATGAGCCGAAAGCATAACCTTGTTTTTAGGCGTTTTGCTTCCTTTTTTGAAAGCAAGCAAATTGCCCATAGGGTCAACTGTAAATGTGCATTTATCGGCAATTTTCGAAATAATATATTCCCTTACTCTGCCTTCATCACCTGAAATACCGTCAATCAGACAAAGCGCTTTAAGTTCATTCAGCATTGCATTCACTCTCCTTTTTGAGAAGATATTCAGCCAAGAGCTTCGCTGTATTTTCGATGTCAGAAAGTGAAATCACTTCGCACCCAGTATGCATATATCGAAGAGGTACAGATAAAAGTGCAGTTTTTACGCCACAACCCGTGTTGTTAATTGAGTCAGCATTGGTACCTGTTCTGCCACCCATAACATCGTGCTGAAACGGAATACCCTTATCTTTGCAAAGTTCTTTGAGCTCTTTAGTAAATTCCCTGTCAAGTGTAGGACTGATGCCAATTGAAGGACCTTTACCGAGTTTAATAGTCTGAGCTTTGTCAGTATATGGATCATCTCCGAAACCGACATCAAGAGCAACAGCATAATCAGGCATAAGTGAGAATGAACCCGTCTTAGCACCGCTGCCGCCTGTCTCCTCCTGAGATGAGAAAAGAACGCTTACTCTGATATTGTTAAGTCTGCCTTTTGTAAGCTCAAGTGCTCTGAGTATAACTGCAATACAGCATCTGTCATCAAATGACGGTGAAACAATTTTATCTCCAAGAAGCTCAAGCTGTGTGTTTCTTAATGTAATTCTGTCGCCGATTTCAACAAGAGATTCTGCCTTCGCTTTACTCACACCGATATCAACAGCCATTGTTTTAAGATCAATGCTTTCACTCTTGCCGTCACCCTTCTGCAAATGAGGAGGCACAGAAGAAATTACGCCAAAAAGAGCTTCTTTTCCGTGCACAGTGACCTCAGCACCGATAAGAACTCTAAGGTCAGGTCCTCCGACCTTATCGACAAGAAGAAATCCCTTGTCATCAATATGTCTTACAACAAGACCTATCTGGTCAATATGTGCATCGAGTAAGATATGTGTACCTTGACCGCCCATCGTGCCTACAACGTTACCGAGAACATCAATTTCAGCCGGCATATATTCACACAGCAGCTTTTTAGCATATTCACAAGCAGCCTTTTCATCGCCTGAGGTACCGTTCTTTTCACTGAGAGAAAAGCACAGTTCTTTTATATTCATTTCAGTTACCTCCAAAAACTTATAATCTAATTTATTATACACTCTTTAATAACGAAAATCAATATTTTACTACTAAAAAGAGCAGCCTAAAACAAAAGGAGGATGCTCATACCAAGTCGGCTGAGCATCCTGAAATTAACAATATAGTTTCAGCTTTTCGCTTCTTCTC
This sequence comes from Acutalibacteraceae bacterium, assembly GCA_045631165.1. Lineage (GTDB taxonomy): Bacteria > Bacillota > Clostridia > Oscillospirales > Acutalibacteraceae > UBA6857. Next base: position 2,243 of record JAZQUF010000084.1, on the reverse strand, counting down.
TTGAAACAAAAAGAATAGAAATACACCAGATAGCCGCAAGAGCTATCACCGTGTAGATGATACGGCTGATAATTGCACCCTGACCGCCAAAAATCCAGGCAACAAGGTCGAACTGAAAAATACCTATGAGGCCCCAGTTGATACCGCCGATGATTGTTAATACTAAAGCAATTTTGTCAAGCATATTTAATCTCAACTCCTTTTGAGATTATTGTTGACAGCAATTTGATTTTTATACAAAAATTATAATTCAATACCCATTATGTAGCTTCCAGCCAGATTTTTTATTACTTTAAAATTATTCTTTTTATAGAATCTGACAGCTTTGGTATTGTTTCCGCCACACGAAAGCATAAGAGCGGGAATGTTCTTGCTTCTCAGATGCGCCTTAAGCTCGTCCATAAGTCTTGTTCCGACACCTTGTCCTTGGCATACATCAAGAATATCAATATGAAGGTGTGCAGGATATTTTTTACTGTAAAGATAATGTGCAGCCATTTCGCCTAATGCTGAAATATAAAATCCTATACCAAGCTTTTTGATCTCGGGCAGATAAAACTTTTTGAACAATTTTGAATATCTGCCGTAGTTTTCAGCACAGAGAATATACCCTACAGCTACATCGTTTTCATCAACGGCAACAAAGCAGTTTTCACCCTCAACCTCGGTGTAATAGTCATTGTACATAAGATAAAGAAATTTTATCTGCGCCTCTGTATCAACCGGAAGCGATGATGTTTTAAGACATATTTCCCTGAGAAGTTCTTTATCTTTTTCCTGATATTTTCTGATACTTATCATACAATTACCTCCAAAGAACCTTTTCTGAAGTAGATGCACCCTTAGCACCATTTTCGAGTGCTTTTTCTATTTCAGCTTTTTCGCTTATAAGCCCACCAACAATAACAGGAACATCCAGCTCATCGCTCATTTTCTTTGTAATCTTAGGCATAATGCCCGGCATAATTTCAATAGCATCAGGATTAATCATCTGTGATGCCTTAATAGCAGTTTCAATTGAAAGTGAGTCGATAATAAAAATTCGCTGAATTGTCATAAAGCCCATGCTTTTAGCAGCTTTAAGCTGACTGTTTTTTGTTGATATGATACCGTCAGGCTTGATTTCCTCATATATATATTTCAGCGCTACCGAATCCTTTGAAAAACCGTCAAGTAAATCAACATGAATAAATATCATCTTGTCATTATCTTTTGCTTTTTTTACTATTTCTTTGATATTGAAGATGCTTCCGCTCAGAAGAAATATAATATCACAGGATGAACTCAGAGCATCATCAAGAGTGCTAAGATCTTTAACACCTGCAATTACAGGACTGTTTTTCATTTTTTCAGCCAGAATATTTTTCATAACTAAATCCCCTCTGCACAATCAAATATTAACATATTTATCAATAAGACCCCTGAGCTCTTCGGTGCCGTCTCCCTTAGTTGCGGAAAACGGTACTACAGGAATATTTCCGTATTTTGTAACAGCTTGACATATAAGCTCAAGCTGCTGCATTCGCTCTGTCTTATTAAGCTTATCAGCCTTTGTTAGTGCAAGAACAAAAGGAATTTTACACTCTACCATATATTCAATCATATCAATATCTTGCTTTGAGGGTGCATGTCTCATATCAATAAGCTGAACCACAAGACGAATATCTCTACCTGAAGAAAAATATGTTTCCATAAGCTCAGACCAACGTTTTTTCTCATCGTTGGAAACCTTTGCATATCCGTAGCCCGGCAAGTCGACAAGACGACAACTATCAAGCTTAAAGAAATTTATTGTCACTGTTTTACCCGGCATTGAGCTTACTCTCGCAAGAGATTTGCGATTCATAAGTCTGTTGAGGAGTGAGCTCTTACCAACATTTGATCTGCCTGAAAATGCGACCTCGGGCAAATCTGACGGAATAAGCTGCTTTGCAACTCCGAAAGATGTTTCAAATTGAGCGTTATCAAACTTCATTCTGCTTTCCCCTTCCCTTGTTTATCTGTGGCTTAATGCCGCTTCTATGAGAAAATTTAACGGTAGATTTAGTAGATATGTCAAAGGTTTTGTCATATCTGAAAGCCTTTTCGAAAACCTCCTGCGCTTTTGTAACAGGTATAAACTCAAGGCTATCTCTTACCTTTTGGTCTATATCCCATAAGTCAGACATATTTTCCGCAGGAATAATGACCTTCTTAGCACCGGATTTATATGCAGCCATACTCTTTTCTCTGAGTCCGCCGAT
>JAZQUF010000083.1:0-14601 GCA_045631165.1 Acutalibacteraceae bacterium | reverse complement strand
TCATTCGGCTTTATTACAAGAGATGGAGTTTCAGCTCTTTTCAACCTTTCAGACGAAGCTAAAATCCTTGGTGCAACAGTATGGGCAGTTATCCTTATGGATATCATTATGACCTTTATGGGTTCAGTAAGTAACGATGCCGCTTTCAATGCCTGGGTAACAGACGTTACAAATCCGAAAATCCGTCCCACTGTTGAAACAGCTCTTACATTTGTAGGCTACGTTACAATGGTAGCTGTTATGGGTGTTGGTTCGTTTGCACAGTCAGGTGCAGTTTCATACAAAAACTTCTTCCTTATCTTAGGTCTCATCGTTTCACTCTGCGGTGTATTAGGCTTCTTCATCATCGACAATCCCAAGCAGATTTCTGCAGAAAACGAAGTTTCCTCAAGCTATTGGGCAGACCTCTTCTACGGTTTCAGACCCTCAGTTATCAAAGAAAACTCAAGACTTTACCTTACACTTGCAGCTTTAGGTTGCTTCAGCGTAGCTTTCCAGGTATTCTTCCCTTATCTTCTTGTATACCTTCAGTATGTTGTTATCCCTGATAACACAGCAAACGGTGCAAGCCTTCTTTCAACAAGCACAATCATTGTAGCTGTAATTGCAGTAGCAGTTCTCGTTGCAGGTATTGTTCTTCTTCTTAAAATTGCTGGTAAGAGCAAGGGTAAGGGTCTTGTTATCGGTGTTGCACTTATGACAATCGGTCTGTTTATCCTTTCAACAACTACAAACATCAAGGGTGTACTTGTTGGTATCGCTCCCACAGTTATCGGTTATATCGTATTAGGTATCCTCTTTAATGCATCTGTAAAAGACTTCATTCCCACAGGTAAGGCTGGTCTTTTCCAGGGTATCAGAATGATATTCTTCGTGCTTATCCCCATGGTACTCGGTCCCGCTATCGACGATATTGCTTGCAGAAGCTCTATGATTACATATATCAACGAATACGGTGTTGAAACAATCGTGCCTGCAAAGAGTATGTTCCTTTATGCAGCTGTTGTATCAATTCTTACATTTATACCTCTCTTCTTCCTTATCAAAAAAGGCTTCAAGGTTGAAGAAGAATAAAATCGGCTTAATACAAGAAAAAAGCAGTTAAGTTTGTTTACTTAACTGCTTAATTTTTTAGTTGTTGTAAAAATCAGTCGAGAATATAAAGACCTGACTTGAGCCATACGAACTCTCTGCCCATAACATTGATGTATTTATAAACCTTTTCGTTGAAGACGCGGTAGTCTCTAACTGAGTTTGTCTGAATGTTGAGAGTGCGGATTTTCTTTGATGACTGATTGCAGATATAAAGGGTGCTTCCGTGAAGAGTAACAGCGCAGGGATTCTCGAAAGCTGTTGCTTCACCACCGCCTACACGAAGAAGGATTCTGCCTTCTCTAGGTGAGTACTTTATAATTGCGTTTTCACCGGGTACTGCACACCATACATATGCGCCGTCAACTGCGATATCGCAAACGGGTGAGCCGTGATAAGTGAGGAGTGAAGATACATTGAGTGAGCCGTCTGTGTTGAAGATGTTGTATTCACCGTTAGGAAAGATAGCCATAACACGGTTGTCGTTGAGTACACCTACATCACAGGAAACATAGTCTCCGAGCTGTGATGCGATTTCCTCATATTCATAGCCGAATTTTATTTTGAGATAAACTGATTTTTTGATGTGAGTGAATTTATCATTGATAGCATCGTAGCCATAAAAGTTAGCCTTTAATCTTCCGTCGGGAGTGGTGCCTTTGGTAGCAAAAACAAAACCCTTTTTAAAGGGAGTGATGTTCAATATTTCACCTGAAAAAACATTTTCCATTTATTCCTTATCCTTTCTGTTGAACTTTATTATATATCTAATAGCTAGTTTTCATTCATCGAATATAATACAATATATTTGCTTTTGGGTCAAGAGTTATAAATAAAAATTTAAAATTAGGTGATAATTTTTTGTGCTGAGATCCTGGTTTGATCTAGAAGTGGGCGAGGGGGCTCCACTGCCGAACTTTGTTCGGCGCGAGGATGCTCAAAGAGGCATCCTCGGAAATCGCCTTACGGAGATTTCGTGGAGCCCCGACCTCAGACTTGCGGCATATCCAAGCCTTGAAATCTTACACATATACTTACAGAACTATACTATATTTCCAATGATTCATTATAGTCTATAATTCCTCGCAAATCCTTGACAAACGGAGGCTTATACAGTACAATAACAATAATAATGCTTACTTAAAAAGCTATGGAGAAGCGAGAAAATATTCAGGGCAAAATAACTGCCCGATATTCTCTCGTTGACAGGTATTATTAAGGAGGATATGAAGATATGAAAGAAAAGTTTATTCTTGCCCTTGATCAGGGCACAACAAGTTCAAGAGCTATTGTGTTTGACAAAAAAGGCTCAATTATTGCTAAGGCTCAGAATGAATTTGAGCAGATTTATCCCAAGGCAGGTTGGGTAGAGCACGACCCTCTCAACATCCTTTACAGTCAGCTCAATTCAATCACAACCGTTCTTCGCTCAGGAAAGTTCAAGGCTGAGGATATTGCAGGTATCGGTATTACCAACCAGCGCGAAACAACTATCCTTTGGGACAGAACAACAGGTAAACCTGTTTATAACGCTATCGTGTGGCAGTGCCGCCGTACCGCTGACCTTTGCGAAAAAATCAAAGAAGATGCAGAGCTTTGCGATTACATATAGGCTCATACAGGTCTTATTGTTGATGCTTACTTCTCAGCTACAAAAATCAAGTGGATTATCGACAATGTACCCGGAGTTAAGGCTCTTGCAGAAGCAGGTCAGCTTCTTTTCGGTACAGTTGAAACCTGGCTTATCTGGAACCTTTCAGGTGGCAGAGTACACGTAACAGACTATTCCAACGCTTCAAGAACAATGCTCTTCGACGTTGATAAGCTCTGTTGGGATGAGTACCTTTGCGAAAAGCTCGGTGTGCCTATGAACATTCTTCCTACACCCGTACCCTCAAGTGAGGTTTACGGCAAGGTTGCACACGGCATTATCGGTCTCGAAGAACTTGAAGGAGTGCCTATCTGCGGTGCTATCGGCGACCAGCCTTCAGCACTTTTCGGACAGGCTTGCTTCGAAAGCGGTATGTCAAAGAATACTTACGGCACAGGTTGCTTCCTTCTTATGAATACAGGTGAAAAGAGAGTAGAATCAAAGAACAATCTTCTCACAGGTGTAGCTTGGAGTCTTAATGGTAAAACCACATATTCAATCGAAGGCTCAGCTTTCAATGCAGGTTCAGTTATCAAGTGGCTTCGTGACGAAGTGCAGCTTGTAGACAGCCCCAAGAGATGTGACGAACTTGCAGAACTCGTTGACGATGCAAACGGTTGCTATCTTGTACCCGCTTTCACAGGTCTCGGTGCTCCTTACTGGGATATGTATGCAAGAGGCTGTATTGTTGGTCTTACCCGTGGTGTAAACAGAAAGCACATCTGCCGTGCAGTGCTTGAAAGCATCACATATCAGATGACAGACCTACTCGAAGCTATGAAAGACGACTCAGGCATCGAAATCGGCGAGCTTCGTGTTGATGGCGGTGCATCTGTAAGTAACATTATGATGCAGATTCAGGCTAATATGGCTCAGACTAAGGTTAACAGACCCAAGACAGTTGAAACCACAGCTCTCGGTGCTGCATATCTTGCAGGTCTTGCAGTTGGAGTATGGGAAAGCCTTGATGATATTGAAGCTAACCGTGAGGTTGACAGAGTCTTTGAGCCTGTCATGTCAATGGAAGAAAGAAACAAGTATTATGACGGTTGGAAAAAAGCTGTTACCCGTTCAATGAGCTGGGAAGAAAAGGAATAAGTAATTTAAGCCTCAGGGCTTGAAAATATAAAAAAATAATAAAAATATATAGGAGTGTTCACAATGGCAAAAGTTATTCTTGACTGGAAAACCACACACGACTTCATCAAAGATGCATTCATCGGTGTAGGCGTGCCCGCAGACGATGCAGAAATCGTAACTGACGTTATCCTCGAATCAGACAGAAGAGGTATTGAGTCACACGGTTGCAACCGTTTTAAGCCCGTTTATATTGACAGAATCAATGCAGGCATTCAGTTCCCTGTAACAAACTTCGAAATCCTTAAGGAAACAGAAACAACAGCAGTTGTTGACGGTCACCACGGTATGGGCCAGGTTATCGGTTACAAGGCTATGAGCATGGCTATCGAAAAGGCTAAGAAGTACGGTATGGGTATGGTTACAGTTCGTAACTCAACACACTACGGTATCGCAGGTTACTATACATCAATGGCTACAAAGGCTGGTTGCATCGGTATGACAGGTACAAACGCTCGTCCTTCAGTTGCTCCCACACTCGGTGTTGAGGGTATGTTCGGTACTAACCCCTTCACACTTGGCGTTCCCACTGATGAAGATTTCGACTTCAACTTCGACTGTGCTACATCAATCACACAGAACGGTAAGGTTGAATACTACGAGAGAATCGGTGAAGAAATCCATCCCGGTACTGTTATCGACCTCGAGGGTAACCCCGTAGAAGGCGATGCAGGTGTAGCTCTTAAGAAGATCCGTCAGGGTACAGCAGCTCTTACTACTCTCGGTGGTATCGGTGAAGCTCTCGGCGGTTACAAGGGTTACGGTTTCGCACTCTTCGTAGAATTCCTTTCATCAATTCTTCAGGACGGTGCATACGGTAAGGATCTCGACGGTAAGGATGCTGACGGCAACATCAGACCCTATCAGCTCGGTCACTTTTTCATTGCTATCGATACAAACCACTTCCTCGGCGAAGAAATCGCTCGTAAGAAGGCTGGCGACATCGTTCGTTCAATGAGAGCTTCAAAGAAAGCTCCCGGCGAAGACAGAATCTACACAGCAGGTGAAAAAGAATACGACATCTGGATGCAGAGAAAAGACAGCGGTGTACCCATTAACGAATCAGTTCAGGCTGAAATGAACAAGGTTCGCGACGACCTCGGTCTTGACTACAAGTTCCCCTGGGAAGCATAATTTAAAATCAAAGACGGTAGGCGACTACCGTCTTTTTTTAGTTAGTAGTGAGAAGTTGGAAATCATCATCGTCTTTTTGGTTACTTTTTGGGCGATAGCAAAAAGTAACGCCTGCACGGCGAGTGCAAAGAAACAATTTTTCAAATACCTGTAACCTTTCCTCGTTTAATTGTGTTTATATAAGTGAAAGGCCTTTAAAAGACATAAGGAGGTGAGATAAAATGCACAGCGAAAGCGACAAAGAAAAACTAAGACAGCTTTACGGCAAATATAAAAACAGAATGTACATCACTGCCTGTAAGGTCCTCTCTGACCCGCAAAGAGCCGAGGATGCAGTGCATGATGCCTTTATAGCCATATCAAAAAATCTCGATAAGATACAAGACATCGACTCGGTTATGACGGGCGCCTATATGGTTAAAGCATCACGAAGCAGAGCACTTAACATTCTTCGTATGGGTCTGCCTGAAAAGGAAACTCAGCTGGATGAAGCTGAAGCCAAGGCAGATGAGAGCTTACTTGATGAAATCTGCCGTAAGGAAAGCTACAACGAAATTGTCAATGCGATACTGGGTCTTGAAGAACGATATCGTGATGTGCTGACATTATATTATCTCAATGACCTTAGCCTCTCAGAGATTGCTGAGCTTCAGGGTGTGAAAGAAAACACCGTCAAACAGCAGCTTTACAGAGGCAGGAGAAAGCTTATCGACACAATTAAAAAGGAGGTTAATACCAATGAAAAAAGACAATCCAATGCTTAAAAAGGCACTCGAGGAAGCGGCAAGACAGGAGCTCGCTTCACTTCCCGAAGAAAGACAGATAATCAGACCCTATTCCGATAAATTTGAAAAAGATATGCAGACTTTTTTAGGTGATGAGAACACTGCCGTTATCCGCAAGAGACCTCGTATAAAGGTAGCTGCTCTTATTGCTGCGGTACTTGTAGTGGTGCTGACTGCGGGTGTGGTTGGTGCAACAGACGGCTTCAAGATTTTCAGCCCCGAGTGGCGTGAAATGTATATTGAAAGTATGCAAACAGCCAAAGAAAATGCCGCAAAGACTGACGGTGTAGAAGAGTTTGAAAAAGAGCTCGCACAGGCAGACAAGCCTCTTGTTAATCTGGGCATTGATGATGAATATGCTAGTACAGATATTCTTTTTGATTATGACAGTGTTTATGATATCAATGTAACTGCTGAAAAAGACGGCTACTTATTCAAGGTTGACAAAATCATCAAGGGCAGATATATAAGAAATAAAGTAATAAGCGGTAACCCCATTAAGGGCACAGCTGTATATGAGAAAATAGTTGACGAGGACTACTTCCTTGTTACCGAAATTTCAAGGACTGACGGTAAAAAGCTTACAAAAGCTTTTTATGAATCTGTTGTTATTGCAGACTATAATCCATTTAGGACCCAATCTATAACTCACTCAGGTCCATTCTTATCAGAACAGGATGAATACAGATTGATTGATGTAAGTAAGATAGATGATGAGGCTATACCTTTTGCAAACCACGATTTCGCCTGGGTTATTACAGATCATGACAATGATGATATGGGAGGACTTCTTGACTATTATAATTACTACATCGATGAAGACGGTTTGCCAGCATTCAGAGAAGAGCCCGAGGGTACCAACATTATTATCAAGTTTAATATTGATCCGAGTCTCGCAGACGAAAAAGTCGCTAAGGCTTATGCAGAAGAAAACAATTGGAATGTAGGTCTTCACTATTGGGAAAAATAAATAATTTCTACCCCTAACCTTTCATTAAGCAAAAGCACTCCGATTAAGTTCGGAGTGCTTTGCTTTATCTTATAACTTTATAAATCAGCTTTTGTTTCTCGGGGGCGGTGTCACCGATAGTTACGGCAGACAAAAACATCTTCTCTGCCTGAGGCAGTCTGCTTTTGTCACTGAGATGAAACTCAGCAATTTTTTCACCCTTTGCAACTTTGTCGCCTGTCTTTTTGCAAAGGATAATGCCTGCAGAATAGTCGATGATATCGTCTTTCTTCTCTCTGCCCGCACCGAGTACCACACTTGCCGAGCCGATAGTTTCAGCCTGCATATTGGTGATATATCCGCTGTTTTGGGCGAGTACATCATAAACAATCTCAGCTTTTGGGAGAAGGTTAGTGTTGTCGATAACTTCTATATTGCCGCCCTGAGCTGAAATGAACTCTCTGAATTTCTCATAAGCCTTACCGCTTTCAAGGGCAGTTTCAGCCTGACTTCTTGCTGTGACTTCATCGATACCGAGAGAAAGAGCAATAATGTTTGTTGCGAGGGTCAGACAAACCTCTTTAAGGTCCTCGGGGCCGTTACCCTTGAGGGTGTCGATAGCCTCTTTGATTTCAAGGGCGTTGCCGATGTTTCTGCCGAGGGGAGTATCCATGTCGCTGATGACAGCCGCCATATTTCTGCCTGCTGCCTTGCCGATGTCAACCATCTTTCGGCTAAGGTCTTCAGCATCATCGGTGGTTTTCATAAAAGCACCACTGCCGTATTTTACATCGAGTACTATAGTCTTACTGCCTGCCGCAAGCTTCTTTGACATAATACTTGAAGCTATCAGGGGTACACTGCCGACGGTGGCAGTAGCATCACGAAGGGAGTAGATTATCTTATCTGCAGGTGCAAGCTGACCCGACTGTCCTACAACGGCAATGCCGACTTTTTTAACCTGAGAGATGAAATCTTCGGGGCTGAGACTCACCTTAAAGCCATCGATTGATTCGAGCTTGTCAACAGTACCGCCTGTGTGGCCGAGGCCTCTGCCTGACATCTTAGCAACATTTATACCAAGAGAAGCTACTATAGGAGTGACGATGAGGGTTGTTTTGTCGCCCACACCGCCTGTTGAGTGCTTGTCGGCAGTGATGCCAAGTTCACTTAAATCGAGCGTGTCACCCGAAATTGCCATCTCTTTGGTAAGGGTTATCATTTCACGGTCAGACATACCTCTGATGTATATTGCCATAAGAAGTGCCGTAGCCTGATAGTCTTTGATGTTGCCTATTGTCAGCTTGCGGACGAAGAATGCAATCTCTTCATCGCTCAGGTCATATCCGTCGCGCTTTTTTGCAATGATATCGTAAATTCTCATTTTATCACCTCAGATTAAAACTTTCGGGGAGCAAATCTCCGAGAGTGAAAGTCTTGTATTCATCATCATTTTTGCCGAGGATTATCTTAAAGTCCTTACTGCAAAACTCAGCCATCACCTGACGGCATACTCCGCAAGGGGTGCAGTAGTCGGTGAAGTTTTTGTCTTTTCCGCCAACAATAGCAATGGCAGCGAAGTCTCTTTCACTTTCACTGATAGCTTTGAAAAAAGCAGTACGCTCAGCGCAGTTTGTTGGGGAATATGAGGCGTTTTCGATGTTACAGCCTGAATAGACCTTGTTGTCTTTGGTCAGCAGTGCCGCACCTACTGTAAAACCCGAGTAGGGCACATAGGCATTTTCAGCGGCGAGCTTTGCGATTCTTATAAGTTCAAGTTCATTCATATTATTTCTCCGATATTTTATCTTTGAAGCTTTCGCCTTTTATTTCTGAGTCAATACCGAAAATATCAGCTATGGTCTTGCCGATATCAGCAAAGCTCTTTCTTGTGCCGAGGTTAGTCGGCTTAACGGTACTGCTGTAAACCAGCAGGGGAGTATATTCTCTCGAGTGGTCGGTGCTTTCTGTGAGAGGGTCACAGCCGTGGTCAGCCGTAATCATCAGAAGGTCACCCTCTTGCATTTTGTCAAGGAAAATGCCGAGCCACGTATCAAAGTCACTAAGAACTCTGGCGTACCCCGGTGCATCATTGCGGTGACCGTAAACCATATCGAAGTCGACTAAGTTTGTAAAGCAAAGACCCATAAAATCGCTTTCAAGAGCTTTCATTGTCAACTCCATACCCATAGTGTTGTTTTCAGTGGGGATGGCTTCTTTAAGGGACTTGCCTGCAAAAATATCATATATCTTGCCGATGGGGATAATGTCGAAATTCTTTGCACAAAGCTCATCTAACAGAGTTGTTTCAGTGGGTATAAGAGAATAGTCGTGGCGTCTCGGAGTGCGCTTGAAGTTTGGATATTCGCCCTCAAATGGTCTTGCAATAACTCTGCCCACAGCGTGTTCACCCTGAAGGATTTCTCTTGCAATGTGGCAGTATTCATAGAGCTTTTCGATGGGTACGATATTCTCGTGGGCGGCAATCTGAAAGACACTGTCTGCTGAGGTGTAGACAATCAGAGCACCCGTCTCAAAATGCTCTTTGCCGTAATCTTCAATAACCTTAGTGCCTGAATAAGGTTTGTTGCAGATAACTTTTCTGCCTGTTCGCTTTTCAAACTCTTTTATGACTTCATCAGGAAAACCATCGGGATAAGTGGGGAAAGGCTTATCTGACACAATACCACAGATTTCCCAATGACCTGTGGTTGTATCTTTACCCTTTGATGTTTCTGTCATTCTGCCGTATGCGCCGATGGGGGAGTCTGCTTTTTCTTCACACTCTACACCATCGATATTAAAAAGGCCAAGCTTAGCCATATTAGGCACTGCAAAATCCTTTTGCTTATAGCAGGACATGAGGGTGTTACTGCCTTCGTCACCGTAATACTTGGCATCGGGCATTTCACCTATGCCGAAGGAGTCGAGGACTATTAAAAATATTCGTTTAATCATTAAATCAACCCATTCTGATTGCTGTTTCAAGAGCTATTTTCATCATATCTGTAAAGGTGTTCTGCCTTTCTTCTGCGCTACAGCCTTCACCAGTGGCAGGGATATCTGATATAGTGCAGATAGCAAGAGCTCTCTTGCCTGCCTTCATAGCTGTCATATAAAGGGCGGCAGCTTCCATTTCAACTGCAAGGGAACCGATCTTGCCCCATTTTTTAAGTGAGTCTGGGTCGTCATCATAGAAAGTATCGCTTGAGAAGAGGTTGCCTACTTTAAGAGATAACCCTAAAGCTTTGGCTGAGTCCACAGCGGTAGTGAGAAGCTCATAGGAGCAGGTGGGAGCAATAGTGCCCGTTACACCATACTGTGCACTGAAATTTGAATTTGTATTGGCACCGATACCTGCAACTATATCGCGAAGCTTGACATCGGGGCTGATACCTCCTGCAGAGCCAACGCGGATGATGTTTTCGACGCCGAAGAAATTATAAAGCTCATAGGAATAAATGCCGATGGAGGGCATACCCATACCGCTTGCCATAACGCTGACCTCGTGGCCCTTGTAGGTGCCGTTATAACCCTGAATACCTCTGATATTGTTGATGAGTACGGGATTTTCAAGGAAGGTTTCTGCAATTTTTTTAGCTCTTAAGGGGTCACCCGGCATAAGCACTGTTTTGGCGAAGCTTTCACCCTTGGGCAGAGAGATATGCGGTGTTGATACTGACATAGTTATCTTCCTTTCTTAATAGCCGAAGCCTTCTTCGTTTTTTACAATTTTAACAATTCTGCTGGTACCCAGTCGATTTGCGCCGAGAGCGAGCATATCTTCCGCATCCTTGATGCTTGCAATACCGCCTGCGGCTTTGATGTTAAGGTGAGGTTTTACATTGGCGCTGAAAAGTACAATATCTTCTCTTGTTGCTCCGCCTGTAGAAAAGCCGGTTGAGGTTTTGATGTAGTCTGCACAGCTGTCGGATACAATCTGACACATCTTGATTTTTTCTTCGTCAGTGAGCAGACAGGTTTCGATGATGACCTTGAGAAGTCTGCCGTCGCAGCTATGCTTGATTTCGTTGATTTCATAGAGGATATCCTCGTATCTTTTATCCTTGAGCATACCGATATTGATAACCATATCGATTTCATCTGCACCCTCTCTTACTGCTTCTGAAGCCTCGAAGCATTTGACAGCAGTGGTGTTATAGCCGTTTGGAAAGCCTATAACTGTGCATATTTTAAGTGAGTCGCCCACATATTCCTTAGCCTGTTTTACATACGACGGGGGAATACATACACTTGCACAGCCATATTTTATACCGTCATCGCATATAGCTCTGATTTCATCCCATGTTGCATTTTGGGAAAGAAGTGTGTGGTCAACCTTTGAAAGTATATCTTTAATCTCCATTTTTCTAACCTCTTTTTTATATTATTATATCTTTATATTACATTTTCTATCTCAAAAAGTCAAATAATTTACAAATAGATATTGTAAAAACAGCCCTTTTGTTTTATTATAGACTTAGCAATTTTATGGAGGATTATTATGAAGAGTATTACAGTTACAAGAAACACCCCTATCGGTGAAATTTTAGAGACTCCTGCAGGTCACGATATACTTGCAAAAGCTCTTTACAGTGTTGGTATGGGTCTTGATATTTTAAAGAAAGGCCCTCTGTCAAAGCTTACCCTTGAAAAGATTCAGAAAATCTCAGGCGGTAAGGTAGATGATGCTTTGGTAGATTCACTTCTCGGTATCCTTAACAGTGAGCAGAGTGTACCTTTAGAGGATGATGCACCTATCGAAAAAAAGTGGTGGAAGGAAGCTGTCTTCTATCAGATTTATCCCCGATCATTCAAAGACAGCAACGGCGACGGTATCGGTGACCTTAAGGGTATCATCGAAAAGCTCGACTATCTTAAAGAGCTTGGTATAAATGCAATCTGGTGCAGTCCTATCTATGATTCACCTAATGATGATAACGGCTATGACATCAGAGATTATCGCAAGATAATGAAAGAATTCGGTACAATGAAGGACTTCGATAAGCTCCTTAAAGAGGCTCACAAGCGTGATATCAAGCTTATTATGGACCTTGTTATCAATCACAGCTCCGATGAGCATAAGTGGTTCAAGTCTTCAGTAAGTGATCCGAAGTCACCCTACAGAGATTACTATATCTGGCGCGACGGCGATGAAAACACACCTCCCAACAACTGGAACTCAATTTTCAGCGGAAGTGCATGGAATTACTATCCCGAGAGAAAGCAGTGGGCACTTCACCTGTTCTCCTCAAAGCAGATGGACTTCAACTGGGAAAACGAGAACCTCAGAAAAGAGCTTTATGAAATGGTCAACTACTGGCTCGATAAAGGCATAGACGGCTTCCGCCTTGATGTTATCAGCTTCATTTCAAAAGCAGAGGGTCTCCCTGACGGTAACGAGGTTATCGGTTCACTTATGGGTGTAAAGGGCGTTGAGCATTACTTCTACGGCCCGAGACTTCACGAATTCTTGCACGAGCTCAATGTCAATACCTTCGGCAAGTATGATGCTTTCACAGTAGGTGAGTGTCAGGGTACCGGTATAGAAATGTCTAAGCTTATGACAGGAGATTACCGAAAAGAGCTTGATGTAGTTTTCGCATTTGACCATATTGAAAACCCGGGTAAGAATAAATTCAATAAGTATAAATATGATCTTCGACCTATGGCTAAGGAGCTTGTTAAGTGGCAACTGAATTACGGCAATCACTGCTGGCCTACAGTTTTCTTTGAAAACCATGATACCACAAGAATGACAAGCAAGGTTTGTCCTGAGGGTTATCACAGAAATGAGCTTTCAAAGCTTCTTGCTCTTATGCAGATGACCTTCAAGGGTGTGCCTTTTGTATATCAGGGTCAGGAAATCGGTATGACAAATGCCGCATTCGAGTCACCCTATGATTTCAAGGATGTTGAATCACTCAACTACTACAAAGAGCAGACAGAAAAGGGTATGACAAAGCAGCAGGCTTATGAAAATCTTCTTGCAGGCTCACGTGATAACTGCCGTACACCAATGTGCTGGTCAGCTGAGGAAAATGCAGGATTCACCACAGGTACTCCCTGGATTGAATGTATGCCCGGTTACGACAAAATCAATGTAGAGACTCAGGATAAGGACGAGGACTCTGTGCTCAACTTCTACCGCAGAATGATTGCTCTTCGTCACGAGCTTCCTACACTGGTTTACGGTGATTTCAGACTTGCAAAAGAAAAGTGGAATGATGTTCTTGCCTATTACCGCATAGGCGAAAAGGACACCTACTACATCGAAATCAACCTTACAGACAAGCAGGTTAAAAAGCCTGTATGTACCAACGGCTTTGAGCTCGTTATTTCTAATGTCAAGGCAAATAAACAGGATTTACTTGTACCCTTCGAAGCTAACCTTTATAAGGTAAGATAATTATAACAAATACAGCGTATCCGATTATGTCGGGTACGCTTTTTTGTGTCCTTAGTTAAAAAGAAATCATATAATGTAGGGAGATATTATACTAAGGAGGAGTGACCTTTGACTCACACATATATAAAATTTGAAAGTCAGACTCTGGGTGAAAAGGCCAGAGTCATTCTAAGTAAGCAAGGCGTAAAATCAAGACTTAAGAGAAACCCGAATCCAAACCATAAAGAGGGCTGCAATTTTGCTCTTTTTGTTTATTCGGATATATGGTCGGCTTATGATATTATTCAGCAACACCACATAAAAAATCTTGGTGTGGAAAGCTATCGTGACAGATTATGATTTATCTTGATAATGCTGCTACAAGCTATCCGAAGCCGGAGAGCGTTATAAACGCAATGGTTTATGCTCAGAAATATGTGGGCGCAAATGCAGGCAGAGGCGGACACAATATGACGGCTAAGGCAGGTGAGATGGTCTATTCATGCAGAGAAAAGGCTGCGGGAATGTTCAATTGTGATAGTGAAAGGGTGATTTTTACATCAAACTGTACCATGGCACTTAATGCCGCGATAAAGGGCGTGCTCAGAAAGGGGGATCACGTGATAATCTCATGCCTGGAGCATAATTCAGTTTTCCGTCCTGTTCATGCTCTTTTTAAAAAGGGCTTGATTACCTACAGTGTTGCTGATGTTGAACCTTCTGATGAAGCTGCTACGGTGAATAATTTTTTGTCGCATATCAATAAAAGAACATCTCTCGTTGTGTGCACTATGGTTTCTAATGTTTTCGGTACTGTTTTGCCTGTAGAAAAACTAGGTGCAGAGCTCAAAAAACGCGGGATATGCTTTATTGTTGACGCCGCTCAGAGTGCAGGGACTTGTAAAATTGATATGAAAAAAATGAATATTGATATTCTTTGTATGCCGGGTCATAAGGGACTTATGGGACCTATGGGCACAGGGTTAATGCTTTTAGGTGATGATGCGGATGTGGAGCCTCTTTATGAGGGCGGCACCGGAAGCTTTTCTATGAGTGAAAATCAGCCTGAAATTTATCCTGACAGACTCGAAAGCGGCACGGTGAATCTGCCCGGTATATGGGGCCTTAAAAAGGGAATGGATTACATTTCTTATGTGGGCGGAGAAGATGCCGTACACAAAAAAGAAAGCTATCTTTGCAATATACTCAGAGAGGATCTGTCTGTTATAAAAGGGGTGAAGCTTTATGTGAGCATATCAGGTGTAAATTCTGCACCTTTGGTTGCTTGTAATATGAAAAATATGCACAGTGAGGAGGTTTCCGATATGCTGAATTCAGAAAACATAGCAGTCAGGTCAGGCTATCATTGCGCGTATCTTAGTCACCGGAGTTTTATGACAGAAGGCACCGGAGTTATAAGAGTCAGCCCGGGATGGTTCAGCACAAAAAAAGAAATAAAAAATTT
>JAZQUF010000082.1:0-3857 GCA_045631165.1 Acutalibacteraceae bacterium | reverse complement strand
TATTTGTGGTGTTGATGTGGTATAATGAGTCAGACAAATAAGAATTTGTAGGTGAAAAAATGATTGAAACCGAAAGACTGATACTTTGCTCGTTTATTGAGGTGAAATATTTTCTTACCCGGAAAGTAACGGATATCCCGGTTGGAATTGCGATACATTCAGTCCTTGTTGGATGCTGAACAAAAATTACCACGGTAAAGGCTATGCTTATGAAGTCGCAAAAGCGTTCTTCGATTATATGTTTAATAAAAAAGGTGCAAGTAAGGGTAAATGAGTGATGAAAATTTTGATGAAAAATATTACCATACATTGAAACCACTGCCCATTTATGTTAATATGTCTATACAAGGTGGTGAAAATATGAAGCAAATTGATACAGGCATTCTCCCCGAATCACAGATACAGTTCTTTTCAAGGTCTGCTCTTGCCAGAAGACTCTACTACAACATTCTTTGCTCAGGACACTTTTTCTGCGATGGAAGTTATCATCTGACCCGTGATAACTTCGACAGTATCCTGTTTGCGCTCATAAAAGACGGTAGCTTTACTTTCCGTAACGGCAACGGAGAATATATAACGGCAGACAAAGATTGTCTGGTGATAATTGATTGCTATGAGCCTCACGAATACTTCACTCAAGATAATGCGGAATTTATTTGGATGCATATCGACGGAGCCAATTGCCGTGAATTTTGCGGTGAAATAGTAAATACAAGCGGCAATCTCATTAACGACTCTGCATTCAGTGAAGCAGAAAGGCTATTTTTGAAAATATATAACTCGTCCAAGAAAAATGAGAGAGAAATATCACTGCTGATTTATAGCTTGCTTACTCAGCTCGTTTCTTCAGATAAGTCAGAATTCGATAATAAAGGCGTTCATTACATTACCAAAGCAAAGGAATATATCGCAGAACATCTTGATGAAGAAATATCAACCGGTGTTATTGCCGATGAGCTTCATATAAGCTCAACTCATTTATCAAGGCTTTTCAGACAGCATACCGGCTTTTCACCTTATGACTATGTTATTGCCGAGAGAATCAACAAGGCAAAAGAATACCTTCTCACAACTGACAAAAGCATTACAGATATAGCGTATCTTACCGGTTTCAATTCTCAGGCGAATTTTATCTATTGCTTTAAAAATCACGAGGGTATGTCACCGGGCAGATTTCGTAAGATTAAATTTTAATATGTTAGGATTTCTAAACTTTAAGGCAGTATTTTGAAATACTGTCTTTTTGTTTTTGGGTATAATCAGAATGATAAGTAAAATCTGAAAGGATTGATTTTATGAATACCAAAGACAGAGAAAGACTTCGTTATCTTGCAAATCATCAGCTTGAAATAGCAAACTCACCTAAAAACCTCGAAAGAGTCGAGCTTTGGAAAAGACACAATATGTATAAGGGAGAAAGACCGCCCATTCACATTGAGGTTGGTTCCTTTGCTCACGAGGCAATAAATCCTCAGCTGCAATGCGAGGACGAGCAGGCAAGGTGGATTGAATACAAGCTCATAAACAACTTTATAAATCTTGAGCTTTTTGACGATGATAAGGTTGTACCCCCTTACTTTCAGCAGACCTATGATATTTACTTTACTCTTTTCGGTCATCGCATAAAGCAGACAGTTATGAAAAAGGCAGACGGTACTGAACTCGGCCACCACTTTGAGCATATTATCGATGATCTTTACGATGATTTTGATAAGATAAAATCACCGACGGTTTACGGCGTAAACAAAGAAAGCACTATGCAGAAATTCGAACTGTATAATGACATTTTCGGTGACATTCTTCCTGTCAGACTTGTCAGTGACGGACTTTACTCCACTCCCACACAGCATGTGGTACATATGATGGGTATGGAAAATATGCTCTATTCAATGTATGACTATCCTGATGAATTCAAAGAGATGATGGACAGAATTGCAGATGCTTATGTGGCATATTTCAAGCATCTTGAAAGTGAAAATGTACTCTTACAGAACAAGTCATTTGAATGGGTGTGCCAGGGCTCATTGGCGTTTTATGACGAGCCCGACAAACAAGGTCAGATTAAGACAACTGACCTTTGGGGCTTTATGGACAGCCAGGAAACAGTAGGTATTTCTCCCGAAATGTTCCGTGAATTCATTTTTCCTTGCTATCATAAAATTGCATCTCTTTTCGGCAGGCTTAATTACGGCTGCTGCGAGCCTGTTCATCCTCATTGGGACACTATAAAAACCTTGCCTAATCTTAAAAAAGTGTCAATTTCACCTTGGTGTGACGAGGCTTTTATGGCAGAGCAGCTAAAAAATTCAGGCATCATCTACCACAGAAAGCCCGACCCTACACTTTTAGGTGTTGGCTCAAGCCTTGACGAAGATGCAGTACGAAAGCATTTTGAAAAGACTATTAAAACAGCAAAGGGATGTAAGGCTGAGTTTGCTCAGCGTGATGTTTATACTGTTGGCGGAGATATGAACAAGGTAAAAAGGTATGTTGAGTTAATCAGAGAATGTACCGATAAATATTGGGAGGGTTAATTATGTCAGTTATAAATGAAATTTCAGCTCTTGTACAAAAGGGTGACAGAAGAGGTGTTAAGGCATCGGTTGAAACGGCTCTCGCAGAAGGCTTTACAGCTAAAGAAATTCTTGACGGCGGACTTATTGCAGGTATGACAGCAATCGGTGAACGCTTCAAGAAAAATGAGGTCTACGTTCCTGAGGTGCTTATTTCTGCCCGTGCTATGAATATGGGTGTAAATGTGCTTAAGCCTTATCTCATACAAGAGGGTGTCGAGCCTGTAGGTAAAGCGGTTATCTGTACTGTCAAGGGTGACCTTCACGATATCGGCAAGAATCTCGTTAAAATGATGCTCGAGGGTGTCGGTATTGAATGCATTGACCTTGGTACCGATGTTTCATCTGAACAGGTGGTTGAAGCCGTAAAAGAAAGCGGAGCACATATTGTTGCTCTTTCATCACTTCTCACAACCACAATGGAATACCACAAGGATGTTGTAGATGCTCTCAAAAAGTCAGGAATTCGCAACAGTGTAAAGGTTATGGTCGGTGGTGCTCCTGTAAGTGAAGAATTTGCAAAACAGGTCGGTGCAGACGGTTATGCACCTGATGCCGCAACTGCAGCAGACCTTGCTCTTTCGTTTTTCAAAAAGGATTAAACATATGAAAACGACAGTAAAAAAGATTATCCGAAATAAAGAGAAAACAATTCCCATTCTTTCATTTCCGTCTGCACAACTACTGGGTATAACTGTAAAGGAGCTTCTTGAAAGTCCTGAAATGCAGGTCAAAGGTATGAAAGCAATAACTGACAGGTGCGATATCGGAGCGAGCCTTAATATGATGGATTTGTCCGTTGAAGCAGAGGCTTTCGGTGCTGAGATTGTCTACTACGACCACGATGTGCCGACTGTAAGAAAAGGCATAATTGATAACATTTTCGATGCTGAAAGCATTGTTGTACCGCCTGTCGGCTCGGGCAGAACTGCTATTTGCATTGAGGGTATCAGAAAGGCCAAGGAAGAAATAACTGATATTCCGGTTTTCTGCGGTGTTATCGGCCCGTATTCTCTTGCGGGAAGACTTTTTGATATGACAGAGCTTATGATGGAGTGCTATGACAGCCCCGATGAAGTGAAGATACTTCTTTCAAAGGCTACGGAGTTTATTATTGGCTATATAAAAGCCTTTAAGGATGCAGGTGCTGACGGTGTAATTATGGCAGAACCTGCGGCAGGTTTGCTCTCTCCAAAGCTTAATTCAGAGTTTTCAGTACCCTTTGTAAAAGAAATTTTCGATGCGGTAAATGACAATGATTTTATAATCTGTTATCACAACTGC
>JAZQUF010000081.1:0-19056 GCA_045631165.1 Acutalibacteraceae bacterium | reverse complement strand
AATCAGCCTTTGTTTCACCGCTTGCGAGATACTTGAGCTGTTCAATACCCTCTTTGAGACCGAAGTCAAGAGCGAATACGAATACAGAAACGATAGCAACCACTACAAGAACGATACCTGTGCTCTTGAGGATTGTCTGAGCGTCGGGCCAATCGATCTTCTTGCATTCACCTTTAAAGTCCTTGAAAAAGCGTTTTGTACCTGATGTTGCACGGACGAAGAAGTTTGGCTTGTCTTTTTTGTTTGTGTTGCCTTTTGCAGCTTTAGCTACTTTAGCTGCTGCCTTGCTTTCATCAGTTGTGGCCTTTTCAACGTCTGAATTTTTAGCAACCTTCTTTTCTTTGTCAGCCATTACTCTACCTCCTGTTTATTTGGTTTCTTTGTGGAGAGTGTGCTTCTTGCAGAATCTGCAATACTTGTTCATCTCCAACCTGTCAGGATTGTTCTTTTTGTTTTTCATTGTGTTGTAATTGCGCTGTTTGCACTCTGTGCAAGATAAAGTAATTTTTACTCTCATGAACGGCACCTCCATTATCGGAAATTTTCATCTGAAGAAAGTTACAACATTCTCTCCTCAGACCTTAAGGCCTCCCTCTTTTTCGGACACAAAAATAAAGCCCTCATCAGAGGTAGTGCTATTTTAACACAGAAAACCTCTATCGTCAAGGGCTTTTTCAAAGTTTTTTGGGAATTTTAACGAATTTTTTTACTGTTTTTTGGTTCTTTCTACAAAGATTTACTCTTTATTCAAAGATTCCATACACTACTGTAGACCATTAATCAATAACAGTCATATTTTTAATTCGTATAGGTGAAACAGGTGAAGCTTTTTCGCCCATACTATTATATGTTCTGTATTCGTCAAGGAAGCTGTCTACACTCTCCATACCCTCGATAACCTTACCGAAAGCTGCATAATTGCCATCAAGGAAGGTGCAGTCATCACTATAGCAGATAAAGAACTGGCTTGATGCTGAGTCAGGCATCATACTTCTTGCCATTGAAATAACACCTCTTGTATGTGAAAGTGTGTTCTGAACAAAGCCGTTAGCTGCAAATTCACCCTTGATTGTTTCATCAGCACCACCCATACCTGTGCCTTCGGGATCGCCACCCTGAGCCATAAAGTTGTCAACCACTCTATGGAAGATTGTGCCGTCATAGAAGCCACTGCCTGCAAGCTTAAGGAAGTTTGCTACTGTTGCGGGAGCGTACTCGGGATAGAGCTCGATAGTGAACTCACCGTGATTTTCCATTATAACTTTAACCTTAGACATAAATTTGTCCTCCTGAATTAATTTCCTATTGATTATACTATTTATATTTAAGTTGTCAAGCCTCGGAGATAAGTTTTTCAAACAGACAGACACAGCCCTCATAAATATCTTTATATGCTACATCGAATTTACCGGAATACCAGGGATCCGCAACATCACCATGACGTGACGTAAAATTCATAAGCTTGTGTACCTTGCCGAGAGGATCAGCACCGAATATTCTTTCTATACCCCGGATATTCATACTGTCCATAGCAATAAACAAATCGTACTTGTCGTAGTCACTCTTCTTAAGCTGTACCGCCCTTTTACCGTCACAAGTGATGCCGTGCTTCAGGAGCTCGGCTTTTGCCGGCGGATAGACAGGATTTCCGATACCGCAGCATATCTCTTCTGTACTTGTCGCAGATGAAGCAACTGAAAACTCAGACTCTCTCCCCTGCTTTCTGATTAAATCTCTGAATATAAATTCAGCCATCGGCGAACGGCAGATGTTGCCGTGACAGACAAACATAATTTTTCTCATAATTCTTCTCCTGATAAAATAGTATATTTTAACTCACAAAAGCTCAAAATGTTTCTTGTAGCTATTAACCTATGAGATTTTTAACATATTTATACTTTTGATTATACTATAATGGCTACATAAAAGCAAGGAGGACTTCCCGATGAAAATAGCTTTTTTCGATGCCAAATCTTATGACAAACCCTCATTCGATAAATATGCCACGCATAATAATATCGACATAAAATATTTTGAAACAAAGCTCAATGAAGATACCGTCTATCTCGCAAGAGGTTATGACGCTGTCTGTGTTTTTGTAAATGACACAGTGAACGCTGAAGTTATTGACAAGCTAAGTGAAATAAATATAAAGGTGCTGGCTCTCAGGTGTGCAGGCTTCAATAATGTTGATATAAAGCACGCTTTCGGTAAAATTCACGTGTTACGGGTACCTTCCTACTCCCCATACGCTGTTGCCGAGCACGCTATGGCTTTGCTGCTGACTTCCATAAGACGAATTCATAAGGCTTATATCCGCACCAAGGATTTCAATTTCAGTCTTAAGAATCTTGCCGGCTTCGACCTTCATGGTAAAACTGTAGGTGTAATAGGTACCGGCAGAATCGGCAAAGTATTTATAGATATATGCAGTGGCTTCGGAATGAAGATATTGGCCTATGACAAATTTCCCACCGAAGGATTGGATAACAGAGACACAGTTAAATATGTCTCCTTAGATGAGCTGTTTTCTGCCAGCGATATTATTTCTCTCCACTGCCCTCTTACAGATGAGACACATTATATTATAAATGAAACTGCTTTAAGCAAATGTAAAACCGGCGTTATTATTCTGAACACCTCGAGAGGTGCACTCGTTGATGCTGAGGCTCTGCTGAAAGGAATCAAATCCAGAAAGGTCGGTGCTGCCTGCCTTGATGTCTATGAAGAGGAAGCCGATCTTTTCTTCGAGGATAATTCCGGACATATACTTGAAGATGATACACTTGCAAGACTCATATCAATGCCCAATGTAATCGTGACTTCGCATCAGGCTTTTTTGACAGAGGAGGCTCTCGAAAACATTGCTGAAACTACTATCAATAACATTGCAGTTTTTTTTGAAAACGGCCAGTGTTCAAACGAGATTTGCTACCAACATTCAGAGGCAGTGAACTGCAATAATATAAAATATTTTTAATTTTAACATCTTGATTTAAAAAAGTTAGTATAATATAATGATTACAGGTAAATTTCCAACACTATAGAACGGAGGAAAATCAAATGAACATAACCAACGATATCAAATATATAGGTGTAAACGACCATAATATCGACCTGTTTGAGGGCCAATACGACGTCCCCAATGGTATGGCGTATAACTCTTATGTTATCCTCGATGAAAAGATAGCTGTTATGGATACAGTAGATGTAAATTTCACACATGAATGGATAGATAATCTCCAGAATGCTATCGGATCAAGCAAGCCTGACTATCTCATTGTTCAGCATATGGAACCTGACCATTCGGCTAATATTGTTAACTTTCTCAAAGCTTATCCTGATACAACTATTGTCTCATCTGAAAAATCTTTCCGTATGATGAAAAACTTCTTCGGAAATGAATTTGAAAACAACCGTATGGTCATAAAAGAAGGCGATATGCTCTCCCTTGGCAAACATAATCTGTTATTTATTGCGGCTCCGATGGTACACTGGCCCGAGGTTATTGTAACCTATGATATGACAGATAAGGTCCTCTTCTCCGCTGATGGCTTCGGCAAATTCGGTGCTCTGGATATAGAGGAAGACTGGGCTTGTGAAGCCAGAAGGTATTACTTTGGCATTGTCGGCAAATACGGTGTTCAGGTACAGAATCTTCTTAAAAAGGCTACCGGGCTTAACATTCAGGTTATATGTCCCCTCCACGGCCCCGTACTCAAAGAAAACCTGAGTTATTATATTAATCTCTATAACATATGGTCAAGTTATCAGCCTGAACAAGAAGGCATTATGATTGCTTACACTTCAATTTACGGCAATACAAAAAAAGCCGTTATGGTTCTTGCTGATAAACTTCGCTCCTACGGTTGTCCGAAAGTTGTTGTCAATGATCTTGCAAGATGCGATATGGCAGAGGCTGTAGAAGACGCTTTCCGTTACAGCAAACTCGTACTCGCTACCACCACATATAATTCAGAGATTTTCCCCTTTATGCGTGAATTTATTAACAATCTCACAGAAAAAGGATATAAAAACAGAACTGTCGGCTTTATCGAAAATGGAAGCTGGGCTCCTCTTGCAGCTAAGGTAATGAAGGGTATGCTTGAAAAAAGCAAAAACCTCGTTTACACAGATACAACTGTCAGCATTTTATCAGCACTTAACGACGACAGCAAAGCTCGGATAGACTCTCTTGCTAAAGAGCTCTGCAAAGATTATCTCGCTCAGAGCAATGATACCGCCGATAAAAATGATATGACCGCACTTTTTAAAATCGGCTATGGCTTATATGTTGTTACATCAAATGACGGTAAAAAGGATAACGGTCTTATTGTCAATACTGTCACTCAGGTCACAAACACACCTAACAGAATAGCAGTAACAATTAATAAAGACAACTACTCACACCACGTTATCAAACATACAGGCAAAATGAATATCAACTGTCTGACGGTTGATGCTCCTTTCTCAGTCTTTGAAAAATTCGGCTTTGTAAGTGGCAGAAACACTGATAAGTTTAAAGGTGATGAAGTTCTTCGCTCAGACAACGGTCTCATCTTCCTTCCGAGATATATCAACTCATTTATGTCACTCAAGGTTGAGCAGTATGTTGACCTCGATACTCATGGAATGTTTATCTGCTCGGTGACAGAAGCAAGAGTTCTTTCTGACAGAGAGACAATGACCTACAACTACTACCAGGCCAATGTTAAGCCCAAGCCTCAGACTGAAGGCAAAAAAGGTTATGTATGTAAAATATGCGGATACATCCATGAAGGTGATACTCTCCCCGATGATTTCATCTGCCCTCTTTGCAAACACCCTGCATCAGACTTTGAAGCGATTAAATAAGTATAGTTTCGTAAATCTTTTACAAAAGTCTGCGTGATGTGTAGCAGAGCTCAACAAAGCAATATAAAGGCAATCTTTTTTTAAAAGGTTGCCTTTTGTTTATAGAAATAAATAAGGCTACACCTTACAGTGTAGCCTATTATTTGTATTATTATCAGCAGTCTTAGTTGTTGCCGAAGATATTGCGACCCTTAAATACGGGAAGTACATCACTTTCGTCTTCGTCGGGATCGTCAAAGATTGAACCTGACTTCTTTTTCGGTGTCTCAATTACATCAAAAGCCTGTGTCTCCTGAGGAGCTGTAACTGTTTCTGCTACCGGTGCAGCAGGAACAGGATCAAGAGGCATTTCAGGGAATACAGGAGCTGCGGGTGTTTTGCCGTTTGCAGCAGCTGCAGCCTGTTCAAAAATTGAAACAAATGACTGACCGAACTTTGTTGAAGCAAAGTCAACAGCCTCTTTGCTCATTGAGCCGAAGATTGTATCATTAGCTGATGCAGCAGCCTGACTGATAAATTCAGGGGTTGCATTTGCTACTTCCTTAGCGCCTGCCACGGGAGCTGTTCCCTGTGCCTGTGAAGTAGCACCAAAGCCTGTAGCAATTACAGTGATAAGCATTTCATCGCCCATGTCTTCATCAAATACTGAACCGAAGATGATGTTTGCATCAGGATGTGATGCATCGGAAATGAGGGCACCTGCCTGCTCGATCATATCGAGTGACATATCGCTTGAGCATGTTACGTTGATGATTACGCCACTTGCACCGTCGATAGCAGTTTCAAGAAGGGGACTTGTGATAGCCTGCTTTGTAGCTTCAGCTGCACAGTCTGCACCTCTGCCGCGACCGATACCCATATGAGCACGACCGGCATCCTTCATTACGCTCTTAATATCTGCAAAGTCGAGGTTGATATAACCAGGAACCTTGATAGTATCCGAAATACTCTTAACACCCTGCCAAAGAACGTCATTAGCCTTTGAGAAAGCATCCTTTACGCTAAGAGACTTATCGCCAAGAAGCTTGAGTCTTTCGTTGGGGATTACGATCAGAGAGTCAACATACTTTTCAAGATCTCTGATACCCTCTTCAGCCTGATCCATACGTTTTCTACCTTCAAACTTGAAGGGCTTTGTAACAATACCTACGGTAAGAGCGCCAAGCTCTCTTGCAACCTCAGCAACAACGGGAGCTGCACCGGTACCTGTACCGCCACCCATACCGGCTGTGATAAACACCATATCAGCACCACGAAGAGCGTCAGCAATAACATCACGGCTTTCTTCAGCAGCCTTTCTGCCCACTGAGGGGTCACCACCTGCACCCATACAGCCTGTTACCTTTTCACCGATCTGGATTTTATGTGTTGCTTTTGAGTTTTCAAGAATCTGTCTGTCTGTGTTGATTGAAAGAAATTCAACGCCAACGATACCTGACTCAACCATTCCGTTGATTGCGTTACCGCCGCCGCCACCTACACCGACTACTCTGATCTGGTTGTAGGAAATATTTTCATTATCCATTATGAAGCCCATTTTACTTCCTCCTAATATATATTGTGAGAAAAATTTTCAAAATTATTATAACCGACTTATTTTTAACCGTTTTTTATAAACAATAACACGATTATAATTGTTATTCGGTTTATTATAACACGTACTTTCAAAAAATACAAGGATAAATCAAAAGAAGATTTGTTATTTTTTTGTATATTTTTTTAAAATATCTGTTATTTCATACTACCTTCCATAAAATATGCTCCTATGTCATATTTTAAATTAATATATCCGGTTTTATCTCCCACGTCAGCTGATTCCATAATGCTGATAGCCTTATCGAGCTTGGAATCCAGGTTATCGGAGTCACCAAGATATAATCGTATTTTTGAACGATAGGTAAAAGTTATATCCTTAAGGTTTCTGAGATCGAGAACACCGGAATTAAGAGTTTCGGCGTCTTCTGTAGCTTTTGCAAATTCGCAGGCTATTTTGTATTTTTCGGCATTTTCCTCGCTAACAGCGAAGGGCTCACCTACAACATATTCCTGCTCTGTAAGTCCCTGAACGAGAAACTGACCTTCATCTAGTTTTTTCTTTTTATCGGATACTACCTTACCTGTTTTGTCAACACAGATATATTTTTTATCACATTTCAGAATAAGTCTCTCTTTGGTTGAAACTATATTCAAAGCCAAGGTATCGGGCAATCTGTAGTCAACGCCAATATGTGATATAAAAGGCAGAACTGTTGTAACATCACTGTTTACATTTTTCTCTCGGACAGTCAGCATATTCATACCCGTTCCCAGCTTAGCAGCTTCAAGTATTTCAATCTCTGAATACACTTCATCGCCGTCTATTATTATCTCGGAAATTTCAGCCCCTTGATAATAGCTGTAGCTGAATAAGAAGCTGAGTGCAAAAACGAAGAAGAATACAACAGTACCGAGAGTCTTTATTTTTCCTTGTCTTATCTTTCTTTTTGTTAATATCACTCTTGCCTGGTCGACTGTCTTACCGCTTTTTATGAGCTTTACGTAAGCCCTATTCATTTTCTGACGTCTTTTTTCTCTGAGATTAAGCTCTCTTTTAGTAGGCGCTTTAGATTTTTTTTGTTGCTTGTCCGTTAATCTTCCGCTACTTATGGGTCGCTCCTGACTCTGCATTGCAGAAGTTGGTTTAGTCTGAGACTCAGCTTTTCTATCTTTAGCAGTTTTTTTGCTTTTGTCTTTTAACAGAATCTTTTTCACCGATACTTCCTTTTCGGGTTTTCGCTGTAAGTATCTTCTGTTACCGGTCTGCTTATCATTGCACGGTACCGCAGTTTTTCCGGCACTCTTCTGATGTGTATCTGAAGAAGTAGTATTTTGTCTTCTTTCAGCAGGCCTTTCGGGTGTATATGCAGAAAAATTATTGTTTGTTGTAATGGGTTCCCACATATCCGATGTTATATTCTTAACGCTGAAATTCGGCTTGTCGTATCCGCCAAATGCACCCTTGCTCATCCGCATACACCTCCTTATTTTTTATCAACTTAAACCGCCAAAAGAGACGCAATTATGCGCCCCCTGACTTTATTCGCGAATTCTTTTTATGTCTGCTCCAAGAGCAGAAAGAGTGTCCTCTATATTTTCATAGCCTCTGTCTATGTGCCACAATCCGTCGATGCATGTCTCACCCTTTGCACCGAGTCCTGCGATTACAAGTGCCGCTCCCCCTCTTAAATCAGGAGCTGTCACCGAGGCTCCATAGAGATTTTCACTTCCGTCTATCAAAGCCACTTTGCCTTCTATTTTGATTTTTGCACCCATTCTCATCAGTTCGGGTACATGCTTGAATCTGTTTTCAAATATATTCTCAACCATAACCGATGTTCCCCAGGCTTTGCTCAGCACAGCCATAACAAGAGCCTGAGCATCTGTAGGAAATCCCGGATAAGGCATTGTACGTATATCTCTGATTGCTCTGGGTCGCACAGACATTTTTACGGAAACATGCTGTCCGCTGTCTTTAATTTTACAACCCATACTTTCAAACAGAGGAATAACAGACATAAAGGCTGATGTATCAACATTTTTCAAGGATACCTCACCCTTGGCCGAAGCTACGGCACACATATAGCTCAGAGCAACTATTCTGTCAGGTATAACGCTGTGCTCTGATGAATGGAGCTTATTTACACCGTCTATTACAACTGTACCCTGGGTACCTATGCTTATTCTGCCACCGCAGGAATTGAGAAAATCTGCTAAATCCTTGATTTCAGGCTCTCTTGCAGCATTGAGAATAACTGTCCTGCCTTTTGATATGCAGCATGCGAGAATAATATTTTCCGTTGCACCGACACTCGGAAATGAAAGACTGATTACTCCTCCTGAAATTTTATTTTCAAGTGAGCAGTTAATTTCACCGTGACTTTCATCTATATTAACTCCGAGACTTCGAAGAGAACTCAGATGCAGATCAATAGGTCTGAGTCCTATATCACATCCTCCCGGTGAAGAGAGAACAGCTTTCCCGGTTCTGCCCAGTACTGACCCTAAAAAGACTATTGATGAACGCATCTCTCTCATTAAACAGTCCGGTATATTATAACACGATATTTCTGAAGAATCAACTGTAAGCGTGTTATTTTCTCTTTTTACCATACATCCCAAGTGTTCTAAAATACTCACTGCAGCACTCACGTCACTCAGATCCGGGCAGTTATGTATTACACTGACACCTTTCACAAGTACCGATGCCGCTAAAATGGGCAGAGTGCTGTTTTTTGAGCCCTGAACCTCAATCTCACCGTAAAGCTTTTTTCCGCCATTAATAATAATGCGCTGCAACACAATCACCCTTTCACCCTATGTTATGCGAAAAAGTGATTTTTTGTGATTAAAATACTTTACTTTATAAGCGAAAGAACGATATCCGCTATTTTTTCTTTTGCATCGGCAACTGCCATAGCTTTTGCATTTGCTTCTATGCTGAGTCTGTTTTCGTCACTGTTAACCAGAGAATCGAAAAGGCTCTGCATCTTTTCTTTGGTAAGGTCTTTTTCTTCGATAATAAGAGCTGCACCCTTATTTACAAGAGCCATTGCGTTGTGGTACTGATGGTTTTCCGCAACATTCGGAGAGGGTATAAGAATCGAGGCCTTACCTAAAGCCTGAAGCTCGGAAAGTGAGCTTGCACCGGCTCTGCAAACAACTACATCAGCAGCCGGCATACATACGTCCATATCGCTGATATATTCTCTGATTTCAATATTCTTGGAATTCTCGAGGTCAACTCCGTTTTTCTTGAGCTTATCCGGTACCCATAAGCCGTACTGACCCATAGCATGAATGAAGTATAAGCTTTCATCTTTGCAGTTATCTGTAATAAGGTCAACCATAGCATTATTGATTGTCATTGCACCGAGACTTCCGCCCATAGAAAGTATGAGCTTCTGATTATCCCTGATGCCGAGCTTTGCTCTTGCAAAATCTCTGTCTGCTCTGAGCATTTCGCCTCTTACCGGAAGACCTGTAACAGTAGCAGGATTTTTGCACTGCATATATTTTTCAGCTTCTTCAGCTGTAAGCATAACTCTGTCAACAATTTTTGCAAGAGTCTTATTTGTTATGCCGGGATAGGCATTCTGCTCGTGAATAGCTGTAGGTATACCCATTTTAGCCGCAGTTCTTACAACAGGGCCACTTACATATCCTCCGAAGCCTACAACAACGTCAGGCTTAAAACTCCTTAGTATCTTTTTGACACTGAAAGTACAGAAAAGAAGATAGAAAATTGTCTTTAAGTTTCTGATTATATTTTCTATGCTGAGTTTTCTCTGAAAGCCTGATATTTTTATTGTTGCAAAATCGAAGCCTGCAGCAGGTACGAGTTTTGCTTCCATTTTATCCTTTGTACCCACAAAGAGAATCTCGGCATCGGGATATCTTTCTCTTATCTCACCTGCCGTTGCAAGAGCCGGATTGATGTGTCCGCCTGTACCGCCTGCAGCAAATAATATTTTCATAATTATATCTCCTTTATTTTGAAATCGATGACTTTCTTGATACGGATAAAACTACACCCATTTCAGCAAGCAATACTATTATTGCCGTACCGCCAAAGCTGAAAAACGGAAGAGCCATACCTGTATTGGGAATCATATCGGTCACAACGGCAATATTAATTATAACCTGGAGTGCAATCTGTATCATTACGCCCATAACAAGAAGTGAACCAAAATAGTCCTTACAGCGAATAGCAATCTTATAGCCTCTGTAAATAAGGAAAGCAAACAGACAAAGAATGAACGCTGCCCCGATAAAACCGAGCTCCTCAATTACAACGGGAAATATAAAGTCGTTATGAGGCTCTGCAATATAAAGCTGTTTTTGCTTTGAATTACCAAGACCGACACCGAAAAGCCCTCCTGAGCCGATAGCATAAAGACCATTTACAGTCTGTCGTCTTGCATCGATATAAGCCGGGTTATCTTTATCAAGAAACGCCATAATACGGCTTTCGGCAAAACCAAAACCGGACAACACACTCGGTTTCAGAAGCACAACAGTAACAACAACTGCCATAAGAGACAGTACTATTGCAAAATATCTGCCTCTTGTGCCGCTGAGCCAGAGCATAGAGATGCCCATAAGCATTAGGAGAATTGCAGCACTGTAATGTTTTTCAAGAAGGACAAGACCGCAATAGAAGCCAACAGATATGGCTAAAACTGCACAAGCAGCCTTCTGCCCTCTGACGTGTCTGAATAGAACTCTTTCGTATTTAGGAAGGTTGTCTCTGTCGAAATTAAGAACAGCTTTCTTTCCCGCCGGAGCTCTGAGTTGTGCCTGAAAAACACACATGAGATATGACATCAGAAGTATTATGGCAAACTTGGCAAACTCCGAGGGCTGAAATTGAATACCTAAAATACTTACCCATCGGCTTGTATCCTGATCGCCACTGCCAAGATTAGATAAGAGTGCATAGAAGAGAAGTCCGACGGCTCCGATATTGATTATTATAGTAAGAAATGAATTAAAAATTCTGTAGTCGATTTTACTTAAAATTATCATTGCAGCAAAGCCTAAAACAGCCTTTTCAAGCTGACTTGTAAAAAACACTGTTGCACTGCCTTTGTTATATTCTGCATATACATATCCGGCCGAAAACATCATTATAATGCCGATTGTAAAAAGTAAAAGCACGCAGCAAAGAAAAACAAAGTCAAAACTGCCTTTTATAACATATCCGTCATAGAGATATCGAATTTTTTCTCTTAACTTGCTCATAACTCCAAACTCCTAAAAAACTTGTTTTATTCAGCTGACGGATATCTCCCCAACCTATATTATTTTACAGTTAAATACATCAATGCAACACCAATAATGCATCCGATTGTACTTACAAGTGTAAATACTCTTACAATTTTCTTTTCACTCCAGCCACACATTTCAAAATGATGATGGATAGGTGCCATTTTAAAGACTTTCTTATGTCTTAATTTGATTGAACCGATCTGAATAACGTCGCTGAGAGCCTCAATAACATAAACAATACCGATAGGAAGAAGAATAAGAGGACACTCAATTGCATAGGCAAGAGCAACAACTATACCACCAAGGAACATTGAGCCTGTATCACCCATCATAACCTTTGCAGGATAACGGTTCCAGATATAGTATCCTATACAAGCGCCGCAAAGAGCCGCACCGAGAATACCGACTGAAGTAGTCTTCATAATTATACCGATTACTGCAAATGCTGCGCCAACAGGAATTGTAACACCACCACAAAGTCCATCGATACCATCTGTAAAGTTGACCGCATTGATACAGCCGTAAATTACACATACACCGAAAAGCACAAAGAAAATAATTCCCGGTACGCTGTCAAGAGCAACCTTACCGTAGAAAGGAATGAACATTGATGTGCTCTTTGAAATAATAAGTCCGCCTAAGTATGCAGCAATTATAAGCACCTGAGGAATTGTTTTCTGAATTTCAGTAAGACCTAAGTTTCTCTTTTTTACAACCTTGATATAGTCATCAGCAAAACCAACGAGTGCAAAACAGAAAGCCATAAGTACACCTGAAACCAGACGTGTGATCTGCTGATTTTTAAGCTCAGCCATATCACTGAATGGTGAAAACTTTCCGCCAATACAAACAAGAATTGCAAGAACTGTTGAAAAAACAGTGCCGATTATAAACATCCAACCGCCCATTGTGGGAGTACCTTGCTTTTTTGCATGCCAGGCAGGACCGATGTCTGTCAAGATATTCTGACCGAATTTAAGCTTGTGAAGCACCGGGATAAGTACAAATCCCAGAAGTGCCGTTACAACTAAAGAAACGGCAAAAGAAATAACAATTGCTAATGTGATGTTCATTTAAAACATTCCCTTCTTTTTTTATATTTATCAGTTTATTTACTTAGAATTTCACTAACAATCTCTCTTTCATCCAAGGGGATTTTTTCTTCCCCACGAAGTTGATATGTCTCGTGACCTTTTCCTGCCAAAAGAATAATATCATTCTTTGAGGCTATTTTCAAGGCATATTCTATAGCTTTCCGGCGGTTTTCGTGAATATATATACTTTTTTTATTCTTTTTCACTCCGGAAAGAATATCATCTATAATTCCCATAGGATCTTCACCTCTGGGATTATCACTCGTTATAATCAAGACATCACTGAGCTGAGAGGCTACATCACCCATCATAGAGCGTTTGTTTTTATCGCGCTCTCCCCCACACCCAAATACTGTTATCAATCTGTTATGCGGAAAGCTACCCAGACACAAGAGCACCTTTTTTAAAGCATCCGGAGTGTGGGCATAGTCTATGAGAACCTTATAGTCTTTATCTGTATTGAGGATTTCCATTCTGCCCTTGACTCCACCAAAAGTTTTAAGAGCATAAGCACAGAATTCAAGGCTTACATCACACTCCCTCGCAGTTGCAATAGCAGCCAAGGAATTCATAACGTTGAATTCACCGGGAACACCGAGCTTTATTCTATGAATTGCAT
Organism: Acutalibacteraceae bacterium; assembly: GCA_045631165.1. Lineage (GTDB taxonomy): Bacteria > Bacillota > Clostridia > Oscillospirales > Acutalibacteraceae > UBA6857. Next base: position 5,682 of record JAZQUF010000081.1, on the reverse strand, counting down.
AGTCTGCGATAACAGCATAGTCACTGCCATCCTCTCTTAGCTTTACGCTTTTAGCTACATAATCCCCTTCATTTTTACTCAGGGAGTATGTGATCACTTTCCCGTTACATTTCATTATAAATTCTTCAGAACAGGCATCATCTATATTAATAACAGATTTATCGGAAAGCGTAAAAATTGACTTCTTGCATTCAATATAGTTTTCCATTGTGCCGTGATAGTCAAGATGATCTCTTGAAATGTTAGTCAGAACCGTCAGATAAAAGCTGAGTCCTGAAAGTCTGCCCTCACTTATACCTTGTGATGAGGCTTCCACCACACAATATTCTGCTCCCCACTCATAAAGTCTGCTGAACATTGAATGCATCTCAAAAGGATTCGGCGTAGAAAGTCTGCTATCCGTCTCTTCACCGCAGATATTACTTTTAACAGTGCTTATCAGACCGCACTTCTTACCACTCAAAGTCAGAATAGTATAAATCATATTCGCTGTAGTAGTTTTTCCGTTTGTACCGGTAACTGCTATCAGCTTCAGATTTTTGTGTCTGTTTCCGTAAAACTCTGCAGAAAGGCGAGCATATTCACCGACTGTATCATCCGTAACATAGCAATTTTCTGTCAGCTTTTTCTCTGCAACAACAAGGACCGCACCCCTATCAAGAGCCTCTTTTACATACTTCTCCCCTGAACTGTGGCAGATAAATATACTACCCTCACAGCAATTCTGTGAGTTGTCGGTTATGTTTTTGATTTCCTTGTCTTTAATTTCCCGGCTGAAATCAGCACGCTCAAAAAGCTGAGAAACTAACATACTACCCTCCGGATTAATCCATTATAATATTATCTGATTTAAATGTTACTGTAATACTTGAGCCCATATCAACCTCTATACCCTTAGCAATACTCTGGGCGTAAGCTTTGACTCCTGCTTCCTTGGTAGGTCCTGAGAAAACGACATTCAAGCAATATTCACCGGCAAGTGAGTTAACCTGACTTACAGTAAGACCGGTAAAATCCGGCACCTTAGTTTTTGCGCTTGTGCCGTCCTTTTCAGTATAAAGCACAATTACACCACCATGGGGTATTGTCTGCGACTGAGCAGGCATCTGAGAAATTACAGTATCTCCCTCGCCAACTATCTTAACATTCAGCCCCTCGTTTGCTGCAAGACTCTTAGCGGCACTGACTGTTTTACCCGTGAGATCAGGAGTTGATTTAGAAATCTTACCGAGCTCTTCGGCAGTGTACTTTCTTTCAACACTGAGATACTCGAGAGTCGGCTCCATTACCTGCTTTGCAATAGGAGCTGCAACAGCACCACCACTACGGTAACCGTCGTGTGTGTTGTCAACGCCGACAAGAATTGCTACCTTCGGATCATCTGCAGGAGCGAAGCATACAAAAGAAGCAACATAAACCTCTTTATCAGCATTGTCGTCAAGCTTCTGAGCCGAAGCTGTCTTACCAGCCACTGCGTAACCGTCTATCTTTGCATTTCTACCCGTACCGTCAGAAACAACAGATGTCATCATCTGAGCAACTTTTTTTGCTGTATCTTCGGAAATAACCTTTCTTTTTACGGTAGGTTCTGTTTCGCTTATTATGTTGCCCTCACTGTCAACTATGCTTCCTACCAGATATGGCACCATAAGATTGCCGCCGTTAGCAATAGCACAAGTTGCTGTTATAAGCTGAATAGGACTTATTCTAAAGCCCTGACCGAAAGAAGTACTCGCAAGGTCAACCTTTGACATTTTATCCTTCTTATGAACAACACTATAAGCCTCGTTTGCAAGGTCAATACCCGTTCTCTCAGTAAATCCGAAAGCTTCGAAGTATTTGTAATATTTTTCAACACCTAACTTCTGTCCGAGGTTTATAAAGAAAGTATTACAGGAATTCATAAGACCCTGGGTCAATGACTGTGAGCCGTGCGCCTTGAAATTTGCACAGTGATATGTGATATTTGCAATTTTTGTATTACTGGTACAGGAATATATTTTACTGTCTATATTATCCACTATATCTTCTTCGAGAGCTGCTGCAGCACAGAAAATTTTAAAGCTTGAACCGGGCTCGTAGTTATTAGTAACACAGAAGCTGCTCCACTGATCATACAGGAGTCGGCTGTATTCTGTCGAGTATTCAACAGTTCCTTTTTCCAAATCCTTGAGAGAGTCCGTACTGACATTTTTATCAAGCACTCTCGGATTATTCAGGTCGAAGTCAGGTTTATCTGAAAGTGCAAGAATTGCACCCGTATCGACATCCATAACTATGCCGTATACACCATCACAACTGAGGCTGTCATAAGCCTGATTAAGAGCGTTTTCAAGATAGCTCTGAATTTCAAAATCAATAGTAAGCACTACACCATTGCCTTCTACTGCATCATAATAAGCCTCATAAGAGGAGTCAAGAACTCTGCCTGCAACGTCTGTAGCCGTTAAAATTCTTCCGCTTTCGCCCTGAAGCTTCTTATCATAGTAGGCCTCGATACCTGTTTCACCCTTATTATCGGCATTTACAACACCGATAACCGTTGATGCAAAGTTTCCTTTTGCATACTCGCGGTTTGAGTTGCTTTCATAATCAAAGAAGTTAGCAGCGTTGATCTTCCCTTTTTTCTTAACCTCAGTTTCAAAGAAGAAAAACTTTCTCTCAGTTGCCATGTACTCGTATACATATCTTTCAGCAAAGAATTCCTGCATTGCGATTCTTTCGCTGCCGCTTACATTCTTTTTGATTACCTGATAAAGAGAACCCTCTTTTTTCAACTTTTCCATTGTTTCTGCTTTGTCAACCGAAAGTATTTCCGAGAGATTGGATGCGAGATATTCATAAAAATCCTCTATATATTCAGGTCTTGCAGAAAACTTTTTCTTTATTTCAGAAGGATTGACACTGAGTATCCATGCCGCAGTGCTGACAGCGAGAGGAGTCATATTGCGATCATAAATTGTGCCTCTTATGGGATCAAGAATTGTATCAGAAAGCTGATTATCAGCTGCAATTTCACTGTATTCCTCACCCTTGAAAACCATAATTCCGCCAACGCTACCCAGGTTAAAAATAAGAATAAGAGCCACCAGACAGCACATAGCCGACCTTGCTCTTTTTTTAAAGCTGTTATCCGTGCGTCTTCTGACTCTGTTTTTATATATGTCACTTGTTAGTTTCTGAATTAACTCTATCATAAAGGCACCTGATTTCTCCTTTGATATTTTCAAAAAGGGCTAAGAAATTTCCATAACTTTCTACAGCCCTTTTCACTCTATTGATTTATATTCCGTCTTTATCTCTGACTTTACTTTGTTTCAGCAGAAAAAACTATTTTATTTCCTGTTTCGCTGTTTATGTATATCTCATTGTCTGAACTCACCTTGATAAGTCCGAGCTTTTCAACAGCATATCTTTCTATATCAACACCTGCAACAAGAGCATTCAGTTCTGCTTTTAATTCCTCATTCTGAGCCTGATGAATTTTGTACTGATTCTCCATATCGCTAAGACTGTGCTGAGCGTCATTCATAAGAACAAAGCTATAACAGAATACTGACATAACTACAAGCAGCGAGAGCATAAGTGCTGACAGCTTAAGAGCCATAATATTAACTTCTCTTTCCCTTGCCATTTCCTTGGCGAGGGGATTTACTATTACCTTGAGTTCAGGCTGTCTCTGAACCTCAGGCTTTATCTTCGGCTGTACTGCTGCATTGGCATCATAACCGAAATCATATCTGTATGCATACTCTGCCATTTCTTCCTGCACCTCTGAATCTATCATTTAAACAAATTTATTTTATCTTTTCCACACTTCTGAGCGTTGCACTCCTTGAGCGCATATTTCCCTCCAGCTCTTCTACTGAAGCTGTTTTCTTTTTAAACGGAAGTTTACCCTCAGGTGTTTTTCCGCATATACAAACAGGTGTCTGCGGCGGACATTCACAACCCTTACAGTAACTCTGAAACGCTTTTTTAACTATTCTGTCTTCCAATGAATGGAAGGTTATAATTGCAAGTCTTCCGCCAAATCCCAGTGCATCAAACATATCATCAAGGGTATCCTGAAGCTTCTGCAATTCTCCGTTTACTTCAATGCGGATTGCCTGAAAACTTCTTTTTGCCGGATGACCACCTGTACGTCTCGTAGCAGCCGGTATTGCCTCTTTAATTATATCGGCAAGCTCAAGAGTTGTTTCAATAGGCTTTTCCTGACGATACTGAACTACATTTCTCGCAATTCTTGAAGCAAACTTCTCTTCACCGTAATCACGGAGAATTCTCATTATATCTCTTTCATCATAGGTATTGACTACATCATAGGCTGACATACCCTGCTTTGACATTCTCATATCAAGAGGAGCATCACTGTGGAACGAAAAACCTCTTTCCGCTGTATCAAGCTGATGCGAAGAAACCCCGAGGTCAGCCATTATTCCGTCAACGGAATCAAGCTCTAATGATGACAGTATACTTTTCAGATTACTGAAATTATCATGAACTATCGTCACTCTTTCGTCTGAGCCAATTCTTTCTTTTATTACTTCAATAGCTTCGGGATCCTGGTCAATAGCGATAAGTCTTCCTTTTTTGCCAAGTCTTTCAAGAACTCCTCTGCTGTGCCCTGCTCCGCCACAAGTGCAGTCAACATAAATACCATCGGGCTTTATATCAAGAGCGTCAAGAGTTTCATTGTACAAAACACTGATATGTGAAAAATCCATCTTCTTACTCCTCGGTTTTGTTGTCTGCGTCAAGATATGCGCCTTCACTTCTTTTCTCGTTTCGAAGCTCTTCCTGAGCAAAGAACGCATCTTCCTCAGCCATAGCAGCTTCAAGAAGTGAAGCATTGTATGCCTCGTAAACTTCGGGGCTCATAATTTCAACGTAATCGCCGAAACCTGTGAGTATGCAGGCTTTTTCAAGCTTTGCAAGCTTTGATGTTTCACCGCCGAGGACTATTCTTCCCTGAGCATCACATACAGCTTCACCTGTACCGAGATATTTCTGAGCTTTTATATTTCTTTTTAATACTTCCGCCGTAACCCCTTTAAGAGCTTCATCAACCTCTTTCTGAAACTGTGCCTTTGAATAAAGCTGAACTGACGGATATTTTGAACGACAAAGCTTAAATATAAATTCACTGCCTAAAACCGCACGGAATTTTGCCGGAACGAAAAGACGGTTTTTGCCGTCAATATTATGTTCGTATGTACCTATCAACACAAAAACCACCCCTTCTTTATATTACTGATTTTCGATAAATTCACCATAACGCTCCATTTTTATGTTTAATTATGGGCAAATTCACCACTTCGTAACTCATATTATAAACTTATATTTCATAAATGTCAACAGCAAAAAGAAAAAAACCACCTTTAAAAAGGTAGTTTTTTCTGAAATTTTTAATTATTTTTACTTTTAACCTTTAGCCTCATACCAATCCTCACCTGAGCTTACATCTGCGGTGAGTTTTACTTTCATTTTGCAAGCATTTTCCATCTCTTCTCTGAGGATAATCTGAGCTTTTTCTTTCTCGGTTTCGGGCGCCTCGACAAGAAGTTCGTCATGGACCTGCATAATGAGTCTGGCCTTCATATTCTCTTCTTTCAGTCTGCTATACACTCTGACCATCGCAATCTTGATTATATCGGCAGCTGTACCCTGAACAGGCATATT